>JALHPN010000096.1 GCA_022842465.1 Polyangiaceae bacterium
GCGCGCGGCCGCGGTCGGCGCACGCGCGCACGAGCGCGAGGTCGCGCGGGCCGAAGCAGAGAAGCGGGCGAGCGAGCACGACGGCGCGACGGCCTCGAAGGACGACACGCCGCGGCCGAAGAGCACGAGGGCCGTTCGATGGTCCGGTCCGGCGCGAGGCGGCACGTCGTCGGGCGCGCCCAAGCCGCCGCCCGTCAAGTCGAGCGTCCCCGCGGATGCGTGCGGCTGCAAGGGTGACTTCACCTGCATCCTCCGCTGCTCGGCGAAGGGCAAGTGACGCGAGGAGCCTGACCGGCGACACCACGACGCGGATTCGTTAGCGTCGGCGACATGAGCAAGGTCGCCATCGTGACGGGCGGGTCGAGCGGCATCGGTCTCGCCTTCGCGCGCATGTGGGTCGAGCGAGGAGGGAAAGCCGCCCTCGTCGCGCGGACGGAGAGCGCTCTCGCGGAGGCGGTCGCCTCGCTCGGTGGCGCCGAGACGGCGCGTGCGTACGCGCTCGACGTGCGCGACCTCGCCGCGCTCGACGCGTTGCCTCTGCGCGTGAAGGCGGACATGGGCCGGGTCGACGTCGTGGTGAACAACGCCGGCCTGAACCACCGCGGCTCGGTCCGCAAATACGAGGCCACGGATCTCGCGAACGTCATCGCGACGAACCTGACGGCTCCGATCGTCCTGACGCGCGCCAGCCTCGCGGTCGTCGAGCCGGGCGGATCGATCGTGCAGGTCGCGAGCGTGGCGGGGATGGTGCCCGTGCCCGGCGAGGCGACGTACTGCGCGTCGAAGGCGGGCCTGCGCGCCTTCGCCCGAGCGGTCGCGGACGACGATGCCGCCCGCGGCCTCCACGTCGGATGCGTCTCGCCTGGTCCGGTCGACACCGGCTTCCTCGGAGACCTGAGCGAAGTGCCGGACATCGTGCTGTCGCAGCCGATGGTGACGGCCGACGACGTCGCGTCCGGGATCCTCCGCTGCATCGACGAGCGGATCGACGAGGTGGTCGTACCGGCGATGTCCGGAAAGCTCGCGACGATGGGCTACCTGCTCCCTGGCTTCGCGCAGCGGATCCGTCCCGTGCTCGAGAAGCGTGGCGCGAAGAATCGCGAGGCGATCCTCGCGAAGCGACGCGCGATGTCCTGAGGCGCGCGTCAGGGCCGGACGCGGCGCGAGGCCTCGTACAGCGCGATGCCCGTCGCGACGCCGACGTTCAGCGAGTCGAGCGCGCCCGACATCGCGATCCGCACCGTCCGCGTGCGCGCGAGGACGTCGCGCGGGAGCCCGGCGCCCTCCGTCCCGAGGACGAGCGCGCGCCGAGGCGAGGGCTCCAGGGCGCCGATCTCGTCCTTGCCCCCCGGGCTCAAGCCGACCGCCTCGAAGCCGTGCCGATCGAGCAGCGACAAGATCGCGTCGGCGTCGGGCACGCACGCGAAGGGTACGACGAGGGCCGCCCCGACCGAGACGCGGACGGCCTTCCGATAGAGAGGATCGCACGTCGCGCCGTCGTGGAGAACGGCACGCGCCCCGAAGGCGGCCGCGCTCCGGAAGACGCTCCCGACGTTGTCGTGGTTCGTGAGCCCGACGAGCGCGACGACGAGGCCGGGCTCCGCGAGCAGCGCGGCGGGATCGAGCGGCGCGCCTCGCTCGCCGAGCGCGAGGACGCCGCGATGGATCGGGAAGCCGACGACGGCATCCATCACCGACTGGGACGCGACGAAGAGCGGCGTCTCCGGAGCGAGCGCGGCGAGCACGTCACGAAGCGGCTCCACCCGGCGCTCCTCGAGGAAGAGCGACCGCACCCGGAAGCGACCGCGACCAGCGAGCACGCGGAGGACGACCTCTCCCTCCGCGACGAAGAGGCCGCCGCCGTCGACCGCGCGCGCGAGATCGCGATCGCGCATCCGCGCGAACGCCTCGACGCGCGGGTCCTCGGCCGAGGAGATCGGGATCGGGTCCGCCATCAGGGGCGCGTGAGACGCGCGAGCAGCGCCTCGTGCTTGGGGAAGCGCCGGACGAGCTCGCCGCGCGACGGCATCTCGAAGTCGCCGAAGTCGAAGCCGGGCGCGACGGTGCATCCGCAGAGCGCGTGCCTCGCCTCGCTCGCGCGCGCGGCCTGCCAGACCCCCGCGGGGACGACGTGCTGCGGGCGCTCGCCGCGCGCGAGGTCCTTGCCGAGCGTGATCGCCTCGTGGCGACCCGCGTCGTCGATCGTGTGGAGCTCCAAGGGGCCGCCCTCGTAGTGGTGCCAGACCTCGTCGGACGCCACGCGGTGCAGCGCGGAGAACGTGCCTCCCGGGAGGAGGAAGTAGATCGCCGTGTGCGCGCTGCGCGGACCGCCGTGGGGGAGGCCCTCGAGGACGAGGGAGCCTCGGAAGGTCTCCCTGTAGAAGCCGCCTTCGGGATGGGGGGCGAGACCGAGCGCCTCGACGATGCGAGCGGCCTCCGGCGCGAGGCTCAAAGCGAGATCTCCGGCCCCGTCCCCGTCGGGCTGTCCACGGGCTTCGTGGACGGCCCGCCCGGGACGACCGGGGCGTCGCTCGGCCCGGGGAGCACGCCCGGAGCGGCGCCGCCCGTGCTCGGCTTCAAGAGGACGTCGTAGCTCGGCTCCACGTCCATCCACGCGCCGGTCACGGCATCGACGAGGAGCGGGATGCACAGCGCGACGGGGAAGACGCAGGTGAGGACATCGAGGGTGACCCACGCTCCGTTGAGGCTCTTCCGGACCACGCCGCGATGGTCCTCGTAGCCGGGTGCCTGCACGAGGACGTCGGTCGAGCCGTTGCGCGGGACCTCGGCGGTGCTCGGCGTCGCGACGGCGCGGTGGCCGCGGATCGTCACGGCGGCCCCGGGAGGCGTCGAGTTGAAGGCCACCTCTGCCTTTGCGTCCCGGAAGACGGCAGCGCATCCCGAGAGCGGCGCGGCGATGACGAGCACGACGAGGAGCGCGGGGCGCGCGAGAGCCATCGGTCGGAACGTATCACTTTCTTCGTCCCGAGCCGCCGGCGCGCGCGCCCCGGTGACGTGCCCTCAGATCCACTGACCGGGCTTCGGACGCCGGAGGAAGAGGCCGAGCATCCACGCGATCGGCGCGACGAGGCCGAGGAAGAAGAGGAGCTTGTGCCCCCGCTGCCAGGTCCGGAAGCCCGCAGCGAGCGTGAGCGCGATGATCCCGAACCCGATCGCGAGCGCGAGCGCCTCCGAGTTCTTCGCGGCGGCCGACGGCTTCGGCGCGAGCTCCGAGGTTTGCTCCTGCTGCGCGAGGCGACTGCTCATCTCCGACGCCCCGAGCCTAGCATCGCGCATGCGGCCGAGGAATTGGCCACTTCGCGAGGCCGTGCGACGCGATGTGCAAGGGCGGAGGCTTCACCAGCTCACGCGTCGACGTCCAGCCCAACGAGACGAACTGCTTCTGCGTCGGCGCCGGCACGGTCACCGCGGCGGCGTGCACGGACATGTGCAGCCGAGCCACCGGCATGCCAGGCGCGCCGTTCACGAGCGGCGCCGGGGTGATGTCCTCGAACGCCTGCCAGTGCCCGTGAGCGCGCTTGCGAGCGTGACGGGATGAGGTGAGAACCGGTGGGCGCAGAGGGATTTGAACCCCCGACTTCAACCGTGTGAAGGTCGCACTCTACCGCTGAGTTATGCGCCCGGTCGCGCAGTCTCCCGCGCAGGACGACGGTCCTACCGCAGGGCTTCGGGGGTGGCAAGCCCTCTTCGCAAGAGGCTCCGGCTCAGGGCGCCGGCTTGAGCGGCGCGTCGCACGGGATGGTGGCACCCGACGAGCGAAGGCCCCCCGACGCCTGCTTCTTGAAGAAGCCGACGGCCGCGTCGATGTCGGTCTGAGAGAGGCCGTGTTCCCCTCCTCGGGCGCAGTAGGCATGCGGCCAGCCGCCCTGCGCGAGCCCCTCGTGGAGCGCCTTCATCTTCGGCCCCTGCGACTCGTCGGCCTCCGATACGACGAGGAGCATCGGCGGGACGCCCTTCTCGGCGCGGGGGAACGTCGCACCTTCGAGGGGGCCGCCGTCGACGATCGCGTAGGCCTGCGCTTGGAAGAAGCCGTGCGTGGCGAGGTGCTCCGCGAAGAAGCCCCCGTTCGAGAACCCGAGCACGTAGCGCTTGTGCGACCCGCTCTCGAGGATTGCGTCGATCTGCCAGAGCACGCGCTCCCACTCGGCGACGATGCTCTTGAAGCTCTGGGGGTCCTCTGGCTCGTGAGGCCAGCAGAAGTGATCCGCGAGCTCCGCTCTCCAGGCGCAGAGCCCCCGCTTGCCGCGCGGGATGACGACCGCGAAGCCCTTCGTCGCGACGCTCCGGACGAGGGCCCACTCCTCCGCCGAGCCGTGGCCCTTGTACATCCCGTGGAGGTAGACCACGACGGGCGTGTCCTTCGTGTGGGCTTCGGGCACGGCGAAACACGTGTCCTGGGGGCCGATCTCGAACCCGTCGGGGCACCACGACTCGTTCGCGGTCATCGCGGGCCGGACCGGCGGCGGCTTCGTCCCGCACGCGGCGACGAGCCCCGAGACGAGCGCGACGGACGCGAGCGCTCCTCCCCTCATTCCTCGTCCTCGCCGTCTGCCGCCGACGGCCCGAGCGCGACCGGTTCGGCGTCCTTCACGGCGCGGAGGATCTCCGCCCAGAGCTCCTCGCGGCCCTGCTTCGTCTCGGCGCTCGTGCCGTACACGCGTACGCGCGCGTCGCGCCCGATCTGCGCGAGCGCGGGCTTCTGCTGATTGAGCGGGAGCTTGTCGATCTTCGTGACCGCGACGACGACACGGAGGTCCGGCCGCAAGCCGAGGAACTCGACGAGATCGCGCTCCTCTTGCTCCACGCCGCGGCGGATGTCGACGAGGACGACGACCGCCCGCAGCGTGCTCCGCTCGCGCAGGTAGCTCTCGAGGAGCCGCTTCCAGGACGCCGACTCCGACTTCGAGACCTTCGCGTACCCGTAGCCGGGCAGGTCGACGAACGCGAGGTCGGGACCGCCCGCGATGCCCACGTCGAAGAAGTTGATCTGCCGCGTGCAGCCCGGCGTGCGGCTCGTCCGCGCCAGGCCCTTCCGCGCGAGCATCATGTTGAGGAGGCTCGACTTCCCCACGTTGGAGCGCCCGGCGAACGCGATCTCGACCGCCCCCTCCTCGGGGATCTGGCTCGCCCCGGCGGCGCCCGCCGTGAACTCCGCGCGGCCGACCCGGACCTCGCTCGGAGGCTTCTTCTGTCCCGGCTTGCCGGGGGGGCCCGCCTTCGCCCCCTTGGGAGCGTTGGGAGCTCGCGGGGGAGTTCCCTTGGGCGCCCCTCCCTTGTGACCCTTCGTCGTCACGGACTTCGTCTTCGCCGGGGTCGCCATGGCGGCGGAGTCTACAACGAACCCCCGGCGCGACGAACTACCGCGCGCGATCTCGTCGACGGCCGAGCCGTCGCGCGACCGGACGCGCGATCTCCCCGAGCTCCTCGGCGCCGAGCCCCCATGCGGCCACGAGGAACAGCGCGACGAAGGCGGTGCCGGCCGCCAGGCCAGGCAGGCTCCGCGCGACCGCGCCACGGCCGAGGTCGGCGAGGAGCCTGGCCGCGCCCCAGGCGCCCACCCCTCCCACGACGGACGCGCCGAGGACCCGCGCTGCCGAGCCCCCGATCTCCCGTCCACGCAGCGTCCCGAGCCGTTTCTTGAGCATCACGGCGAGGAGCACCATCTGGACGGCGCTCGAGCCGGCCACGGCCATGCTGATGCCGACGTGACCGAACGTCCCACGGAGCCCGAGCGCGAGGCCGACGAACGCGACGAGGTCGAGCGCGCTGACGAGCACCGGCGTGCGCGTGTCGCCGAGCGCGTAGAACGCGGGCACGAGCTGACGGACGGCGGCGACCGTGAAGATCGCCCCTCCCTGCCAGGCGAGCGCGCGGGCCGTCTCACGGGACGCGTCGGCCGCGAAGTGACCGTACTGGAACATGAGCTGGACGAGGGGGAGCCCCGTCACCACGAGCGCCACGCTGCACGGGATGGCCACGAAGAGGGAGAGGCGCATCCCGTGCGCCCACGTCTTCGTCAGCTCCTCGGTGTCACCGCGCGCGGCGAACGTGGCGAGCGAGGGGAGCGCCGCCGTCGAGATCGCCATCACGAAGATGCCCTGCGGGAGGTCGACCACGCGCGACGCGTAGTAGAAGTACGTCTGCGCGCCCTCGCCGAGCTCAGAGAGGAAGCGCCGCGAGAGGGTGAGGTCGACGTAGTAGACGCCGAGGCCGAGCGTCATCGGCACGATGCGCGCGAGCATCGCCCGGACGTGCGGATCGCGGAGATCGAGGACGGGCCGGCTCGCGTAGCCGATCCGGCGCAGCGCGGGGACCTGCGCGACTACCTGGAGGAGCCCGCCTATGAGGACGCCGATCGCGAGGGCGTACGTCGAGTCGATTCCCCGCGCCTCGAGCGGGCCGCGCAAGAAGAGCGCGCCGACGATGATCGCGACGTTGAAGAGGCCCGGCGCGAACGCCGCGACGGCGAACCTCCCCTTCGAGTTCAGCGCCGCCATCCCGAGCGCGGCGGTGCCCATGAAGAAGATGTAAGGGAACATCAGCCTCGTGAGGCCCGTCGCGAGCTCGAACTTCAAGGGCGTCTCGCGGTAGCCCCCCGCGAAGAGCTCGGTCAGCGGACCGGCGAAGACGATGCCCAGGAGCGACGCCGTCACGAGCGCGAGGAGGGACACGGCGCGCGCGCGCGCGAAGAACGCGCGCCCTGCGTCGTCGCCGCCGGCCTCGAGGCGCTCGCGGAGGACGGGAACGACGGCGCTCGACACCGCGCCCTCGGCGAGGAGCTGCCGGAGCGCGTTCGGGATCGTCAGCGCGGCCGCGAACACGTCCGTCTGCCCGCGGGTGAAGAGCGCGGCGATCACCGCGTCGCGGCCGTAGCCGAGGATGCGGGAGAGCAACGTGCCGGCCCCGACCACGCCTGCGCGGCCGACGACCTTCTCCCGCTCGTCGCTCCCGCTCGTTCCCGAAGGCGCCTCGACAGGGAGCTCCGGTGCCTCCGGCGCGCCCTCGGTGAGATCCGCCGTCTCGGTGGTCTCCTTCGCGCGCGAGCTCTCGGTCACAGCCGCGGCAGCTCGGGGCGCTCGTCCTTCGTCGCGCCGGGCCGGCACTCGTCGCAGTGGCAGAGCGCGCGGAGGTACTTGAACGTGTAGAGCCCCGTCGCGTGGCCGTCGAACCACTCGAGCTTGAGGGCATAGTTGCCGACCGGCTCGATCTCCTGGAGCTCGAGCTGCGTCCCCGTCGGGTACTGGAAGGCGATCGTCCCGGAGTGACCCTGGCAGCCGGCGCACGGGCAGTAGCCCCGGAGGATCTCGTGCGGGTAGACGCTGCGGTGGCCGTCTCCCCACTCGATCTCGGTCACGCGCGTCCCTCGGGGGGAGCGCACGGCCTTGCAACGCAGGCGCGGGTCCATGCCCGCTCTATACCGCGTTCTCCGCAGGAGCTCACTTCTTCGCGGGGCCGACGCGCGCGCGGAGGTCCGAGACGTTCGCGAGGCCGCCGGTCGCCCCGACGGCGGAGACGGCCTTCGCCCCGAGCGCGTGGCCGATCTCGAGGGCGCGCTGCCAGAGCTTTCCGTCTTTCCACTCCGCCGAGCCCGGCTTCGCGCCCGCGCGGGCGAGGACGGCCACCACGCCGGCGGTGAAGGCGTCGCCCGCGCCGGTCGCGTCGATGCAGCGCACGCGCTTCGTCGGCGCCGTCACCTGACCGTGGACCCCGACGGCCGCCGCCCCGTTCTCCCCGCGGGTCAAGACCCACGTGGCGCCCTTCGCGTGCTCGTCGAGCCATGACATGCCGCGCTTGCCGGCGATCGCGTTGATGTCCTTGTCCGACCCCTTCACGAGCGCCGCGTGCGACACGAGCTCGATGACCGCCTTCTTCATCGCCTCCGCGTCCGACCACAGGTGAGGGCGGAGGTTCAGGTCGAGGACGATCACCGCCTTGCCCTTCGCGGCGGCGGCGAGGAGCTTCTCGGTCGCAGCGCGCGCCTCTGGGAGCATGCTCGTCGAGCTCACGACGACGTAGCGGACCTTGCCCATCGCCGACGTGACCTTCGCGGCGTCGAGCACGAGGTCGGCGCTGTTCGTCCGGTACGGGACGAACGACGGCTCACCCGTCGCATCGCGCGTGACGAACGTGATGCCCGTCTTCGCATCGACGGAGAAGACGCCGCTGACGTCGACCCCCTCCACGTCGAGCGCCCGCTTCAGCGCTTCGCCGAGCTTGTCCTTCCCGACGCCGCCGGCCGCACCGACCTTGATGCCCAGGCGCGCGAGGACGACGGCCACGTTCGCCGACGCCCCTCCGATCTCCCGATGGTAGACGCGCGATGCGACGTCCTTCTCGGGCTTGTCGCCCTCGAAGAAGTCCCAGAGCAGCTCCCCGTAACAGAGCACGTCGAGGGCGGAGGTCGTCACCGTCCCAGGCTACCACCCGATCACCGGCGCGTTACAAGGCCTCCGTCGGCCTCGGCCCAGTCGGAGTGGGCGGCCATCCCCTCCTCGACGATGTCGACCAGCTCGCGCGCGCCCACGTCGTCGAGGGACGCATCGCGACCGAGGACGAGCGCGACGGCCGCCTGGCGGAGGTCCCCCGTGATCGAGCGGCGAGCGCCGCCGCAGCCCATGCAGAGCAGCCCTCCCCGCGCCGCGTCCACGAAGGCCGCGCGACCGGGCGGACACGGCTTGGCACAGCGAACGCACCGCTCGAAGTCGAGGCCGTACCCCATCTCGGCGAGGAGCTGGAGGCCGAAACGTGCGAGGAGCGCCGTGGGCGCGGGGACCTCCGGCCCGCGCTCGAGCGCCTCGAGCATCGCGCCGAGCTCGCGCCAGACGCCGGGCTCGGGCGTGCGCGGCGGACACAGATGCCGGACCCAGCGGAGCGCATGGCCCGCGACGTCCATCCGCGCGAGGTCGGTGGTGATGCGGGTCCGAGGGCGCTCGACACGCGCCTCCTCGAGCGTGCAGAGCTCCTTGCCCCGATCGACGAGCCGGAGGACGAGCTCGTGGATGGGCTCGAGCGCGCCGCCGAAGCGCCGCTGCGAGCGGCGTGCGCCGCGGACCGTCGCCGCCAGCTTGCCGTCCGTCTCCGTGAAGAACGTCGCGACGAGGTCCGCCTCGCCGACCGGGACGCTCCGGACGAGGAGCGCGGCCGTCGTGATGCGCCTCAAGCGCGCTCAGGCCCGGTCGGTCGAGACCGGCGCCGCGCGCTCGGACAGCTCCGGCGGCATGTCGCGACCGCGCGGCTTCAGCACGATCGACATCGCGAGCGTGAAGAGGATGAGCAGGAGAACCAAGGCGATCGCGACGCCGAAACGGCGCCCCTGCCCTTCGCGCGCCGCCTGGACCGGCGAGGCGACCGGGAGCGGTGTCACCACCGCCACGCGCCGGCTCGCGGCGTAGCGCGCCACGATCTCGTCGGGCGAGATCCCCACGGTCTGCGCGTAGGAGCGGAGGAAGCCCTTCACGAAGACTTCTCCCGGAAGGTCGTCGAAATGGTCCTGCTCGATCGCGTCGAGCGTGGGGACCGGGATGCGCGTGACGCGCGACACCTCGGCGATGCCCATGCGCTTCTGCTCGCGCTGGCGTCGCAAGGTGGAACCGACGGTCTCGGTGCTCACGTGGTCCTCATGTGCGTCGGGGGTGCGGGGGAAGCCTGCGCGCCGCCGGCGGGACCGCTCGTTCCGAGCGACCCGAGCTGGCGGATGCAGGCCTTGCCGGTGGACGTCTCCTGGGAGATGTCGCGGCAACGTTCGTAGTCCTTCTGGGCGTCGCCCTGCTTGCCGAGCCGGAGCCGCACGCGACCGCGCGCCTCCCAGCCGTCCTGCAGGTTCTCGCACTGGGGATCGGGCACGGTGAGGGCCGTCGTCAGCGAGGACTCCGCCGTCGCGAGATCGCCCTTCTTCTCGTACGCGATGCCGAGACGGTAGTGACCGACGCAGAACCGCGGCTCGGTGATCGCGTTCTTCAGCGACGCGATGCCGGCGTCGACCTGCCCGTCCTGGACCTGCGCCCAGCCGAGGTTCCCCCACGCGAAGTGCGGGTGGACGTACGCCGGGTCGCGCGTGAGCGGCTCGAGGAGCGTGATCGCCTCCTTGTACCGCTTCTGGTTGATGAGGATCTGGCCGAGCAGGTTCGTCGCGTCGCGGAACTGGGCGTTCGCCTTCAGGGCGCCGCGCGCCGCCTTCTCCGCATCGGGGAGCCGACAGTCCGGCGCGTCGAAGCCGCGGCTCGACGTGCAGAACGAGAGGTGGATCGCCGCGATGAGGTAGTGCGCCTTGTCGTTGTCCTCGTTCAGCGCGATCGCCTTCTGCGCGTGATCGAGGGCGACGCGGGGCTGGCCCTTCTGGAAGAAGTCGCGCGCGAGGTCGTACTCCGCGTCGCTCTGGCGCTCCGGGCTCTGCGCGTTGGGCCCCTGGGCACCCTTGGTCGAGCACGCCGTGGGCGCGAGGCCCACCAGGCACGTGAGGCACGCGATACGCATGACCGAGCGACGCAGCCGCGTAATCACGCCGCGTGCGCTGGGTACCGCTCGGGGACTGGCCGTCCGGGCAAACCGCATGAGCCTTGAGGTTCCGCGGGTTTATTCGAGCTCGCTCGCGACGTCAACCCTGAATCGAAGTCGCGTTATCCATTCGATATTCCACAAAATTGTTGACTCTACCCGCGCACGAACAACGCATTGCGTCATACGTTCGCCCTTCAGGACGGCCCGCGGAGCTCTTCCTTCGAGCCGAGGAGGGCATAGAGCCGCCGGAGCGCATCCACGTCCAGGATCTCCACGCGGTCGCCGGCGATCCGGAGGTACTGCTGATCACGGAGGCGCTGCACCGCACGCTTCACGGTGTCGACGTCGAGGCCGACGCGACTCGAGAGCTCGACGGGCGAGAGGTGCAGCTCGGCGCTCCCGCTCGTCGCGCGCGTCATCTTGAGGAGGGCGGTGATGATCTTCGACTGCGTGTCCCCGACCATGAGGACCTCGATCTGATCCTCGGCCTCGCGGAGCCGCCGCACGAGCTGGATCACGAGCCGCTCGGCGACGGCCGGAAAACGCTCGACGATCGTGCGGAACCCGCGAGGGTCCAGCACGACCGCTACCCCATCCGAGAGCGCGAGCGCCGTCGACGAACGGCTCACGCGATCGAGCAGCGCCCCCTCCCCGAACAGATCCCCCGCGCGGAGCACCGTCAGGCTCCGCTCGGCGAGCCTGACCCGCTTGAGGAGGCGGACCCGTCCTTCGTGGAGGAGGAACGCCTCGACGGCGGGGTCCCCCTCCCGGAAGAGCACCTCGCCCTGCGCGAAAGGCCGCCCGTACTGCTCCACGAGCATGCCGGTCAGCGCCGACGCGTCGATGGGGTCGACGAGCGTGTCCGAAGACGCGCCGAGCGTGAGACCAGGCTTCGTGGGCTCCTCGTCCTTCACCGGCGAGGACGATAGAAGACCCCGGCCGCGCTTGGAACCCTTCGCGCCCGACTTGGCGGATTCCGAGCCGACGTGGTCGAATGCCCGCCGTGAGGCCCGCGAGAGAAGAGCGCACGACGACCGAGACGCGCATCACCGTGACGGTCGAGCTCGACGGGACGGGGACGCACGATGTCGACACCCCCCTCCCGTTCCTGACGCACATGGTCGAGCAGATCGCGCGTCACGGGTCCTTCGATTTCGGGATCCGCGCGGAAGGCGACGTCGACATCGACGGTCACCACACGACCGAAGACCTCGGCTTCGTCCTCGGCCGCGCCTTCGCCTCCGCGCTCGGCGACAAGGCCGGCATCCACCGGTACGGCTGGGCGACGCTCCCGATGGACGAGGCGCGCGCGACCTGCACCGTCGACCTCTCGGGCCGCCCCTACTTCGTATGGGAGGTCCCGATGCCGAAGGCGAAGCTCGGCACGTGGGACACCGAGCTCGCCGAGGTGTTCTTCGAGGCGTTCGCGCGAGGCTGCGGATGCAACCTCCACATGGTCCTCCACGCCGGCCAGAACCTCCACCACATCACCGAGATCTGCTTCAAGGCGTTCGCCAAGGCCCTCCGCGCCGCGTGCGCGCTCGATGCGCGCGCCGCCGGCATCCCGTCGACCAAGGGGAGCCTCTAGTCCACGCGTCTCCCGCGGGAGCGCGTCGATCAGCCCTGCTTGGTCGCGGCGATGACGACGTGCGGGTAAGGGAGCACGTCGGGGACGCGGACCATGCGGACGTGGAAGCCGAGCGACGCGAGCATCTCGCCCCACTCGCGGTGGTGTCGATACGCGAGCGGCTCGTCCCAGCCGACCATGGCGCGGTCGAGGAGCTCGGTGAACTTCAGGCCGAAGGCGGGCTCGGTCGTGATGTCCTTCAGGACGAGGACGCCGCGTGGGGCGAGGAGGTCGCGCAGGCGCTCGAGGAGGGGCAGCTGGTCTTTGGCGGGCACGTGGTGCATCACGTCGAGGACGTAGGCTCCGTCGAAGCCACCTTCGAGGACGACGTCCCGGGCGTCGCCCGCGATGAACGAATGGCCCTCGAGCCCGAGGCGATCGCACACGCGTCGCGCCGTCTCGACGCGGCGCGCGTTCGGGTCCACCCCGACGATGCGACGGCTCGGCTGGGTCTGTCCGAAGTAGGCGGCGAAGAGCCCGAAGCCGCACCCGATGTCGAGGATGCGCCCCTCGTCGGGGAGGAGGAGGTCCATGACGCTGAGGAGCTTCGGACGCAGGATCGAGAAGCGGATGTTCGCGTAGACACGCTCGACGGCCGGGAGGGCACGCGCGACGCGGCCGATCGCCTCGCTCCCGTAGATCTCCGGGGCCTCGAAGCGCCGCTGCGCCTTCGGCCGCCCGAGCGCGCGGAGGAGCCGCGTCGACATGGGCTCGCGCTCCTGCGCGGGGGCCGCTGCTCCCCGCCGACTATCGGGCGCCGCGTTCGACATCGGGGCCGTCCGTAGCACGGGCCCCCGCAGGGCGGAACTCCTCCGGGGCGAGCCCGCCCTGTCCCAGGCCGTTCGGCTGGCTGTCGGGTGCCCCGACGGAGGCGATCCCCTGCTCGGCCTTCTTGTCCCAGATGTCCATGAGGAACGTCGCGAGGAGCGACTGGAACGTCAGCGCGACCTCGCGATCGTCCTCGAACATGTCGATGAGGGCCTCGCGCCGGCCGCGCAGGAGGACCACCGGCTCCTCGGTCACGAGCTCGTTCCACCGCGGGACGGCGACGAGCGACTCCGTCCCGCCGACGACGTAACCCGGGCCGACGCCCTGCTCGGACCGGCCCTCGTTCCACACGAGCTTCGCCATGCCCTTCACGAAGAAGCACGACGTGTCGGACACGTCACCGGGCGACCAGATCCGCGTCCGTGCGGGAAAGCGCTGCTCCTCCATCCGACGCGCGACTCTCGCGAGCGAGTTCACGTTCGCGGCGCGGAAGGCTCGCGTGCGGCGGAGGAGGTAGATCCGGTCCACGATGCCGAGCTCTCGGTCGCCGATGAGGTGCTCGAAGGGCGGATCGGGCGGCGAATACGGCGGCGGGGTCGCGCTCTTCATCTCGACGAGGAGTCGGTCGGCGACCCAGCGCATGCTCGCGAGCATGACGGAGAAGTCGTCCTCGAAGACCTCCTCGACCGCGTCTCCTGGGACCTCGTACGCCTCGACGAACGACTGCGCGACGGCGCCTGTCGCGCCCGCGCTCCGCGCGAGGAACGGGAGGAACCCGACGCCGCCTGGGCCGCGCACGGTCCCGATCCGCTTGCCGCGCCTCACCATGCGGACGTTCCCGCTGCCGATGAGGAAGAACGAGCGCGGCGGCTCGTCCTCCCGGAGGACGACCTCTCCGCGGCGGAACGTTCGCGGGCGGATCGCTGCGGCGAGCTGCGCGAGCGACGCGGCGGGCATCGAGCGGAAGACGGGCACCATCCGGAGGCGGAGGATGCGCTCGGTGACGTCAAGCTGGCGCACGGGTCACCTTCCGCGGGAGCTCGAGGAGATCACGGGCGCGCTCCGCGACGCGCGCGCCGAGCGACGCCGCGATCTCCGACGGCAGATGTCGTCCCGACGGGGGAGCGCCTCTCATCTCGATCCCGAGCTCGCTCGCACGGACCTCGGCGAGGGTCCGGAGGGTCCCGCTCCCCTTCGCGAGCATCTCGTGGAGCGCGCTCTCGTACGAGATGGGAGACGACGTCGGCTGGACGTCTCCGACGAGCGCGAGCACGTGCTCGCGGATCGGCGGAGGGACGACGTTCTCGACGAGCTCGACGCTGCTCGCGCGGCGCTTCGCGTCCTGGCTCCGGATGCCGCGCCACACGTCATCGAAGTCCTCGCGGAGAAGGAGACCGAGCAGCATGAAGAGGCGCTCGGTCGCGTGGACCTCCTTGTCGTGCACGAGATCAACGAGCAAGTGGTGCGCCGCTCGGAGCGGGTCGGCGTGGCGCTCCGAGGCGGCGGCCTCGTCGCTGCCGACGACGAGAGCGACGCCCCAGCGACGGAGCTCGGCGACGTGCTCCAGCGTCGACTCGCACGCCGACGTCAGCGGACCGGGATCGAGCTCGAGCTCGGGGTCTTCCCGCCTCAGCTTCACGAGGGCGCGGAGCAGCTTGAAGCGAACGCTGCCGTCGCGCTCGTGAACGAGGTGGCGGAGGAGGACGGGGGCGGCCTCGGACGGGGCGAACGTCGAGATGGTGCGGGGTAGGTGGAGGCGGACGTCGCGCGGGAGCTGCGGCGCGGTGAGCGCGAGGTCGAGCGCTTCGAGGGCAAAAGGCACCTGACGGAGCCCCATCCGGGCCTCGGCGCGCAGCTCGTGGCGATCGAGCATCGCGACGAGGTGCGAGACGAAGCGCGGGTTCTTGCGCGCGCCCATCGCCGACGCGACCTCGGCGAGGATGCGCACGTCGGCCGGTGCAGGTGGGACGAGGGGCATCCCGGCGGGGCCGACGGCCCCCTCGGCGGGTGCGGCCACGTCGTGGAGGCTCCGCGCGAGCTCGGCGAGTCGGACCAAGAGGTCGTCGACGAAGAGCGCGCGCGGCCCGTCGGTCAGCTCGCCGCACGTATCTCGGATCGCGCGGGCAGCCTCCGCGGCGATCCGCCAGTCTCGCGTCTCGAGCGCGGCGGCCACCCGCGTCTCCGCCTCGTCGAGCTCCATCCAGCCGCGCGCGACGAGCGCGACGAGCGCGGTCACCGCGACCTCGGGCCCGGCGTCGTCGAGGCGCTCGCGGAGGAGCACGCGATCGGGCGACACCGCCGTGCGAGCGCGAAGCGCGGCGGCCGCGACCTCCCCGTCGGGATGGTGGTTCAGGCGGTCGGCGATGGGCACGAAGTCCTTGCGCCCCATCTGCGTGAAGAGCTCGAGCGCCCGGAGCACGACGTCGCGCCCGGGGTGGTAGAGGATGAGCGCAGGGACGAGGCGTTCGCGATGTTGCTCGGCGAGGAGCTCGAGGGCGGCGAGCACCTCCACGTCCCGGCTCGAGTTGAGGCCGGCGAAGAGCGTCTCCAGCGCGCCGAGATCGAGCTCCGGCAGCTCCGCCTTTCCGCTGAGGCCGCCCGTCCGGAGCGTCTCGCGGAACACGTCGAGGTAGAGCGCGCGGATCGTGACGACGAGCGCGACCCAGACCACCGAGAGGGTGAGGACGATCGCGCCGACGGTGACCGGATCCGCGGCACCGACCGCCACGAGGAGGAGGACGAAGACCGAAGCGACGGCCTGACCGCCGCGGGTCCCTACGAGATCGATGATGGGCTTGATGCGCTCGCGTGTGCCGTCCGGGACCGGCACGAGGAGCAGCTCGGTGCTGGTTCGGTGGATGGAGTAGCGGAAGGTGCCGTCGAGGCCCTTCAGGGCGAGCGCGGAGAAGAGCGCGCCGCCGGAGAGGAGCACGTTCACGGCCGCCACGACGAGCAGCGACGGGAAGAGGAAGAGCGCACGCTGGACGCCGAGCGAGCGGAAGACCCAGGGCGCCACGACGAGCTGCGCGACGAGCGCGAGCGAATTCGTGATGACGTAGAAGCCGGAGAGCGCCTCGCCGAGCTCGCGTGCGTCCTTGATGTTCGCCGCCAGGGTCGACTTGAAGACGAAGTCGGCGAGCGTGACGGCGAACGTCGACACGAGCACGATCCCGAGCACGCGGCGCGCGAACGCGTTGTCCCACAGGAGCGTGATGCCGGCGCTCATCGGACGCCGCGCCTCCGTGTGGCCCTTGATCGCCCTTCGGGCCCTCTCGTCCAGGTCCGGTGCGTGGACCATCGAGGCCGGCACGATGGCGGCCGCGAAGACGATGCCGGCGATCAGCACGGAAGACCGAGGGGAGAACACCGTCATCGCGGCGCGGGCCCCGACCGCGCCGACGACCGCGCCGAGGACCGCCCCCGCGCCGATGAAGCCGTAGAGCCGCTTCGCCTGCGTGACCGTGTGGATGCGGCCGAGAAGCGTCCAGAACTGGACCGTGACCCACGACGCGAAGAGGCCCGTCCAGACGTAGAGCGCGTAGAGGAGGTTCTGCGACGGCCCGTCGAGGACGACCCAGAAGCCCGTCGTCACGACCGCCGCAAAGGCGAGCGCCGAGACGACGGCAGCCCGACTGTTCGTCCGAGAGCCATGGCCGAGCTGCCCGAGGCCGAGGGCCGCGACGACGATCGCGAGGTACATCCACGGCAGGCGCGACGCCGGGAGCTTCGAGAGGAAGAGGGCGTCGCGCGCCGTCTCGAGGAGCGTGTGCCCCCCCGTGAGCATGAACAACGTCGCGAACGCGGCGAACGTGTTCCGACGCTCGCCGAACCGGACGTCGAGGAGACGACGAAACGCGCTCATGGACGTACGAACCGAGCCTATCGCGACGGGGAGCCTTACCGCACTCCCTTCGATGCCCGAGCCGCATGCGCCGTCGCGCGCCCGCGCCGCATCTCCCCGTTGGCCGCCGCGTGACGGGGCCTCTAGAGTGCGCTCGAGCTCTTCGCCATGGGAACCCTCTACGAGAGCGCGTGGCACATCCCCGGCACCCCCTGGCTCGTGTCGCTCGCCTTCCTCGCGCTCCTCGCTCGTTCGCCGGCCCCGCGGCGAGGCCTGTTCGCGTCGCTCGCCGCCCTCATCGCTCTCGACGCGTGGCTGAACGGACCGCTCACGCCGCTCGCCAGCGCGAGCGGAGCGGTGAGGACGGGGGTAGCGCTCGTGTTCGTCCTGGCGGGTGACCTCCGCTACTTCCTCGTCGCGGAGCTCGGCGCGGCGACGGGGCCCGGCGCGTGGCGGCGCGCGCTGCTCCTCACGCTGGTCGTCCCCGTCGTCGCCCTCCCCTTGCGCCTCCTCGCCGTCCCGGAGCGCGTCCTGTGGCTCGCGTACGAGGTCGCCTTCCTCGTCCTCGCGCTCCTGCTGAGGCAGGTGGTGTGGCCGCGGAGGCTCCGCGCGGCGCCGGGGGAGATCGCTCGCGCGGTGACGGCGCTGACGACCTTCCAGGTCGCCCAGTATGCCCTGTGGGCCTCGGCCGACGTGATGCTCCTCGCCGGCCTCGAGGCCGGTTGGCTCGTGCGGATCGTGCCGAACACCATGTACTACGCAGCTTTCGTCCCGTTCGCCTGGTGGTGGCTCGGCGAGGCGGAGGGGGTGCCGCGATGAGCTCGCGCGTTCTCGCTCTCGCTCTCGTCCTCGTCCTCGGCTCGCTCGCGAGCTGCCGTCGATCCTCTCCCCCGGGAGCGAGCGAGCCTCTCGACGACACGCAGGCGATGCTCACGTTCCGCCGCGACGGTCGCGTCGTACGGACGCTCTCCCGACGCGATCTCCTCCAGGCGATCCCCGCCGTGACGTTCCGCGCGCACGATCCCTACTACGGGAGGGAGAAGGGATGGCGCGCGCTCCCGCTCGAGAAGGTCCTGGCCGCGGGCTTCGCGTGCGATCCGCTCGAGCTCCGTGGCCTCGACTACGTCCTCCGCGCGCGGGACGGGTACGCGGTCCCGCTCGCGTCTGCGAAGATCCTCGAGCCGGGCGGATACGTCGCCTTCGCCGACGCCGACGCGCCGGGCTGGGAGCCGATCGGACCGCGGCGGGCGAACCCCGGGCCGTTCTACGTCGTCTGGGAGAGACCCGAGCAGCAGTCGCTCGAGACCCACCCACGCCCGTGGCAGCTCGCGGCGATCGAGATCACGCCCTTCGAGACGACGTACCCGCACGTCGCGCCGGCGGGCGCAGGCGAGGACGCGCAACGCGGCTTCGCGCTCTTCCGGGCGAGCTGTATCGCCTGCCACGCCATGAACCGCGAGGGAGGTCGCGTCGGTCCCGAGCTCAACGTGCCGCAGAGCATCGTCGAGTACCGACCCGAGGCGCAGATCCGCGCGTACGTCCGGGACCCTCGCACGTTCCGCTACGGCAACATGCCGGCGCACCCACACCTCACGGAGGCGGACCTCGACGCGCTCGTCGCGTACTTCCGGGCCATGCGCGACCGGAAGCACGACCCCGAAGCGGCCACGGCACGAGGCGACGGGGGGCTGTAGGATGGACGACGTGATCACGGACCGCGCGCGGGAGAGCGTCGAGATCGTCGCCGCGCGGGTCGCCCGCGTCCCGACTCACGTCGCGGAGCTCCTCGCGTCGCCGCCGACGCTGCCTCCGCTGCGGGGGGACGTCGTCGTCGTCGGGATCGGCGCGGCGGCGGCTCCCGCGCGTCACCTCGCGACCCTCCTCGGCGCCGTCGACGGCGTCCACGCGCGGCACGTCCCGGTGTCCACGTTCGTCGCGGGAGCCCCGGCGCGCGGACGGACGCTCGTCCTCTTCTCGCAGCACCTCTCCCCCAACGCGCGGCTCGTGCTCGGGCGCGCGAGCGAGGCGTCGCGGGTGATCGTGGTGGGCTCGACCCCCGCACGTGACGTCCGCGAGGCAGGAGCGCCGCCGCACGTCGAGGTCGTCACCCTGCCTCCGGAGGACGAGCGCGGCATGCTGCTCCGCATCGCCGGGCCCGCGATCGCGACCGCGGCCGCCTTGCTCCTCGCGCGCGAAGCGGGCCTCGAGGTCGACGCGGCCGCGCTCGCGCGCGTCCCGACGGTGCTCGCGCGCGCGAACGACGCGGTGGAGGGCGCCTTGACGGCGAACGCCCTCGACGCGCTCCTCGCGGGCCCGACGGGCGTCGTGACGTTCGGCGACGCGGCATGCTCGGGCCGCGCGCTCGCGTGGAAGCTCCTCGAGGCGTGGTCGGTGCCCGAGCCGCCGACGTGGGACGTCCTCGAGGTCGCGCACGGGCCCTTCCAGCAGATGCATCGCGGGGCTGCGGTGCTCGTCGCGCTCCTCCCGGGAGAGCCGCGCGTCGTCGGCCTCCGCGACCGCCTGGCGACGATGCTCGTGCCCGAGCGTCACGTGCTCGTCACCCTCGCGGCCGAGCTCCCGTGGCCGCTCTCGGCGCTCGAGCACGATCAACTCGGCAGCGAGCTCGTGCTCCGCGGGCTCCGCGCGAGGCCGCGAGACCTCCAGACCTGGGACGGCCAGGGCAAGGACCGCCCGCTCTACGACGTGGACGCGACCGCGCTCAGCGGACGGTGAAGCGGTAGTTCGCGCCGTCCTTCGAGTCGTACGCGTCGCAGCCGCCGAGGCTCGTGACCTGGAACCAGAGCGCGAGCTCGCCCGCGCGGGGCAGCTCGAGGATCGCGTCCTCCGTGACCCGCTCGCGATCGCTCTCGCGCTCGCGCCCGGTCTGGAACGTCTGGGCGGCCTCGCCTGCGTGGGACGCGAAGCCCGTGATCGTCCACGCCGCGTGACCGCGCTCGTAGCGCCGACACTGCGGGAGGCGCTCCTGCTCGTAACGGACCTTGACCTTGGCCCCCGCGAGGAGCTCGCCCGTCTGCTCGACGTGCCCGTCCTTCGTGAACGTGATCGTCCCCGTCACCTCGGGCTCCGGACCTGCGACGTCGACGAGGAAGTTCTGGCCGTGCGCCGAGTCGAAGGCCGAGCAGCCCCAGCGATTGTGGACCTGGAACCAGAACGCCGCGCGTCCTCCCTGCGTGATCGGGAGGATCGCGGGCTTCGCCACACGTGCCCTACCGTCGGGCGCGAGCGCGGTGACCTCGAAGGTGCGGGCCGGACCGCCGTTCTCGCTGAGGTACCCGGTCACGTTCCAGCCGGGCGCACCGCCCGGGAGGTCTCCGCGGCAGTCGGGCAAGCGATCGAGCGCGTACTCGACCCGCACGTTCGTCCCGGCGCGGGCCGTTCCCGTCTGGCTCGTGGTGAAGCCGGCGTCGAAGCGGATCGTCGCGCTCTGGGTGACGTCCTGGGTCTCCACGGCGCTCGCCTCGCCGTCGCTCGCGGCGCATCCGCTCGCCAGGAGCGAGACGACGGCGAGCGAGGAGGCGGCGAGGGAGGAGCGGACGGGGAGTCGGAGCATGCGACCGCGAGCTAGCAAGGTGCGGGCCGGATTGCCCACACGCACCCACATGAGCCATCATGCCATGATTCCAGCATCTTGGCGCGACTCTCGAGCGTGCGCGCGTGCCGGCGCGCGCCCTCACGTGGATCGCGGCGGCCCCGTCAGGCCGTCGATCGCAGCTCAGCCGAGGGCGCGCTTGAAGAGGAAGAAGCACTCCTTCGAGTTGCCGGCCCGCTCGCGATCGAACGTCGAGACGAGCTCCCAGCCCTGAACGCCGATCGCGTCGAGCTTCGACTCGAAGTCCTTCTCCTGGAGATCGACGATGTCGAACATCACCCGCTTGTAGCTCCACTTCGTCATGACGAGCCTCCTCGCGCGAGCCTATCCCCGAAGCGGTGCGTCCTGCTACCTGGGACCGCGCACGCCCGCGGGCACCACGGCGTGGCGGGATGACGCCCTCGCATCGGTTCCCAGCTCCGAAGGCTGCGCGGCGGCCGCCCGCACGGACTCTCGTCGAGACTCGGATCGGTTCACGCCGAGCGGGGTGCCACCGACTACGGCAGCACCCGGAGGACGGCGTCGTCCATCTGGACGCGTACGTTCGCGGCGTGTTTGAACGAAGGGCCGATGACGAAGCCCAGGGGCCGCCCGCCGAGCGGCAAGACCCGCGCATCGAGGGCGATGCAGGCGCTACGAGCGAGCGGGAGCTCGGCCCACGCTACCGCGACCGCCGGCGTCGCGGGACAGGCGGGCGTCGCGCCCGTCGCCCGCGTCGCGTGCGCGACGGCCACGTCACGCTCACCGAGGACGAGGAAGAAGCGCATCCACCCCACCAGCATGATCTGCCGGTACTCGAAGCGCGCGACGGTTCCTCGCCCGGTACCGGCCGTCTCGTCGCTCTGGACGCCCGACATGAGCTCGAGCGACGAGGGCGATAGCACGAGCTGCGCACCGATGACGTCGGGCCCGAACGTGCTGCCGGCGCCCAACATCGCGACCTCGAGGTCGGACGGCGTCGCACCCGCCTCGCCGCCCGCGTCGGTCTCCCCGAGCGAGTCGAACGACGACAGGTGGATGCCGGCGCTCACCTCGAAGGCGAGAGCGTTCGCTGGCGCCTCGTTCAAGGCGATGAGCAGCGCCGACCGTCGGAGGTCACCGGTGGCCGGCGCCGTGAAGTCGACCACGTACGGGGACGAGAGAGCAGGAAACGGGCCCGGGCCACGCGCGACGGCTCCGTCGCCGACCGAGAGGAACCCGGGTACGACCCCCGAGTAGCCCGCCCAGCGCGCCTCGAGCGGGACGTCGAGCGGCTGGTCGAAGTCGTCGCAGAGGAGCGCCGCGTCGCCGGCCCTTTCGCAGAAACCAGGCTGGCGCGTCGCTTCTTCGGCTGCGTCCGGCGGGGGAGCGACGTCGGCAGCGCCAGGCCGCACGCCCCCTCGAAGCGCGTCGACGTCGTAGCAGGCGACCGCGAGCAGGGTACACGCAGCCCCGAAGGCGCCGAGCCCACAGGCGAGGAGCGCGGCCCGACGACGACGAGTCACTCTCCTCACGTACCACAACCCGATGCAGGGTGTGGGGCGGGCGCGCTCCGCGCGGTGTCGCACGGACGAAGGGCGTCTGCAAAGCTGGAGAGAGCCTCAGGCGAAGCGCGTTCACGAAGGGAGCAGTGCTACCCGAGTTGAGCAGTCGCTCCCCCGACGCCGGCGTGCCTCCTTCGACCACCATGCCGCCTTCTATCGGATGCTTTCGCGAGGATGACGCGACGGCGGCTCGGCGCGGTTCCTGCGCGAGCCTTGGCGCGGGGCATGCTGAGTACGGGGCATGGCCCTGCGCAAGCTCCTTGCCCTCCTCACGATCGCCCCCACGTGCCTCGCCCTGGGATGCGCCGTCGAACCGACGGAGGACGAGGCCGACGAGTCGACCGGAGCACTCGCCGAGACTCCAGGCCTCGTCGACCCGGCCGCCGTACAGGGACGCGATCGTGACGGCTCGTACCCTACCCAGGTCTGGAAGGTCACGCGCGACTGGAACGACAAGAACGCAGCCACGGGCAATACCTTCGAGAAGGACTACAGCGACTGGGTCGCGAGCCTGCCGAAGACGAGTAGCCTTTCGCGAGGCGAGACCATCACGGTCAAGACGCCCCGTGGCGCGCCATACGAGCGTGAGCTCGCTGCGCCAGTGCTCGAGGCGGCACACACCGCGATCTTCGCGCGCGTCGCGTACGCATCGTGGATGGGGCTGCCCTTCTACCTGAAGTCCGGCGATCTCCATGCTGGCCACTTCGGCTTCGTCGCCGCTTCCGGCAAGCCTCATCCGTCGTGTGAGGCCCCCGACTGCGTCTCCGATTTTCGCGCCATCGCGAGCCCCAAGGAGTGGCGCTCTGGCCAGCCCTGGCCGTCCGACGCGAGTCTCCGTCGGAAGAACCCCGCGAGCTACAAGCAACAACTCTCGTTCGTCGACGTGACCCCCGGGACGAAGGGCGGAGCGGGCGCCTGGTTCGACGAGGTCTTGCTCGACAAGCGGGTCGGCCACTTCCTCGTGACGCTCATCGATCTCTTCGACCCCGTGAAGCTCGCTCAGGACGGCAACATGGTGCACGTCACGCCGGAGGCGACCGCTCCCGGTGACGTGCTCCTGCATCGCCACAGCAAGCATGCCGGAGTCGGCCACGCGTTCTTCGTCTACCAGACGAGCTCGGTCCCCGAGGGTCGGATGCGGGTCGAGCTCCTCTCGGGTTCCATGCCGGCGCGGCAGGCGGCGTGGCTCTCGCCGAAGGAGTCGCGCGACTACTTCCTGGCACCCTCCGCAGGCGGTCCCAAGACGGTCGAGGAGTGCCCAGCCGGCTACAGCCTCGCCCCTGACGACGCGAGTCGGTGCCGCAAGGCGACGGGCACGATCGACAAGCCATCGAACATGCGATGCCCGGCGGGGTACTTCGACAACGCGTTCGACGAGATGAAGTGTGTCCGCTACACGACTGTTCCGTCGGAGAAGACCGATCTCCGCACCCTCGGCGGCGGGATCCGTCGTTTCCAGACGCCTGTTCTGCGGAACGGCCGCTGGACCAACACAGCGTCGACGAGCGTGCGCAGCACGAGCATCGGGGACAAGGACGTGGAGCGCATCGGTGCACGCATCAAGCGCTTCCAGCAGCTTCTCGTCGACTAGCCAGCGACGACGCTACGCACGAGCGTGGGTGGACGCTACGGCCATCGCTGGCCGCCGACGAGGGCGCTCTCCCCGCCAGGGGCACGCCCACCCACGTCCCGAGGGGCGCAGCTCCCCCTCGAACACGACGAAAAAGGCGAGTCAGCTCTCGCCGACCCGCCTCTCTCGCCACGACGCCCCTCTGCGAGGGGAGCTCGAGGGGGAAGCGCAGCTCCCGCTCGAACGATGACCAGTGCATGACCAGTGCGAAGGAGGGGACTTGAACCCCTACGGTGTTACCCGCTAGCACCTCAAGCTAGTGCGTCTGCCAATTCCGCCACCTTCGCGTGCTCGGAGGGCCGGTTTAGTAAGCGAGGTCCGAGAGTTCGTCAAGCATCTTCCGCAGGTGCTCCGCGGACGGTGACGCGGCCCGCGCGGATCCCCGCCGCGAGGACGGCGAGGATCTCGCGGACCTCGAACGGCTTCCGGACGAGCTCGACGCCGCTCGTGTCGGCGGACGCGGGGATCGCGTCGGCGTTCCCCGTGACGAGGACGAGGGGTGCGGTCGGAGCGAGCCGCCGGAGCATCCCGAGCGTGCCGGCGATGTCCTTCGCGATCGGCGAGAGATCGAGGAGCGCGGCGTCGAACGGCGGCCGCGTCGGATCGGCCGACGCCTCCGCCACGGTCTTCGCGAGCGCGACGGCCGAGCGCGCCACCATCACCTCGGCCCCGCGCGCGTCGAGGGCGGCCTCGAGGAGCTGCGTCACCGCCTCGTCGTCCTCGACGAGCAGCACGCGCACGCCGGCGAGGTCGCCGAGGCGAGCCGTCGAGACGGGCGGTCGCGGGACGGCGTCTGCCCGCGGCCAGGTCACGCGGAAGCAGGCTCCGCCGAGGTTCGCCAGCGCGAGCGTGCTGACCTCGAGCTCCGAGTCGGGACTGCCCGCGGGCGCATTCACGACGAGCAGAACGTCACCCCCCGCCGCGCGAGCGAGCGCGCGGGCGTGGCGCAAGCCGACCCCGACGCCGCCGGGACGCATCGAGTCGCCGCGGAAGATCGACTCGCGCCGTTCTCGGGCGACGCCGGGCCCTTCGTCGACGACCTCCACCACGCAGCGGCCGTCGTCGGCGCGGGCGCGGAGGCGCACGGTCGAGCTCGAAGGGGCATGCGCGAAGGCGTTCAAGAGCAGGTTGGTGACGACTTGCTCGAGATCGCGCGCGGGCGAGGCGAGCGCGGTCTCCTCGGCCCCCTCGACGACGAGCGTGACCGTACGACGCTCGGCTTCGACCCCGAGCTCTTCGCCGATCGCCGTGACGATCTTCCCGAGCGCGCGCTGCTCGTCGATACGAGGCGCGCCGATCGCATGACGGGCGAGGTCGCGCGCGATGCGGGCGCGCTGCTCGACAATCGAGAGGGCGTAGGTGACGCGCTCGGCGGTGGCCTCCGGTGACCGCGCCTCCCCGACCCAGCCGAGCAGGACGGTGAGCGCGTTGGAGACGTCGTGCAGGACGCCCGCGAGATCGCGATGGGGATCGGACGGGTCCGCCACGGCTCGAAACGCTACAGAATTCCGCTCCGCCCGTCACTCGCGGCGGGCTCTCGAGCGGTCGCCCAGGGCTCGTGCCCGCTCGCGCTCACCCCGCGTGACGCGATGCGGCGCTAGGCGGCCTCGGCCGGCGGAACGATGCCCGCGGCCTCGAGGCGCGCGAGGGCCGCGGCGGCGAGCTCACGCTGATCGAGGTCGTCCGGGTGAAACCCCGGCCGTAGGTACGCGCGGATTCCGCGGAGGAAGACGCGCTGGAGGAGCGGCTCGGGCGCCTTCCCCTTCGTGGCCTCGCTCGCCTCCTGGAGGCGGTCCATGTCCGCGACGAAGTCGCGCCAGGAGAGGCCGTCGTGGCGGAGGAGCGCACGCGTCCCCGCGACCCAGAACGCGCCGAGCGTCGCCGTGGCCATGGCGAGGCCGGCCAGGCGGAGGAGGTAGCTCGGGTTCACGACGGTGAGGACGTCGAACGCGACGGACTTGTGCTCGATCTCCTCCACGGCGTGCCACTCGAGGAGCGCTCGCATCGCGGGATGCGCAGCGGCGAGTCCCGCGGCGCTGTCGTCCGAGAGCGCGTCCTCCGCGAGGATCGCCGTGAAGTGCTCGAGCGCCACCGTCGTCGCGAGACGGAGGGCCGGTGGCGAGGCCTTCTCGATGAGGCCGTACGCGACCCTCTCGTACCGAGCGAGGAAACCGTCGATCGGGTAGCCCTGCGCGCGGAGCGTCTCGAAGAAGCGCTCGTGCGCCTGCGCGTGCCTCCCCTCCTGTCCGAAGAAGCCGCGCACGCGGGCGGCGAGCCCGGCGTTGGCGGGATCCCGCTCGAGGTAGGGGAGGTAATGGCGGACGGAGCGCACGAAGAAGCGCTCGCCGGCGGGAAAGAGCAGGTTCACGCCGTTGGCGAGGTGGGTCGCCGCGGCGCTTCCGGCGAGCCAGTGGCGCGGCACCTCGTCGAACCCGACGCGCGGCGTCCGCACGTGGAGACCGCCGGTGAGTCGCCCGTTCGAGCGAGACCCTTTCGCCATGGTGACCTCCGAGCTCACCCGGAGAGCGTAGCCCAGGAGCGGCGCGCCCGCTCGGCCGCCGAGCTCCGTGGTGATGGCGGTCGGGACGAGGCGCTCGTAAGGTGGCGGCGATGGCGCTCGACCCCAGCACTCTTCAGCTCGATCTCTTCCGCGCGGTGGAGGACGTCCACGAGATGACCGGCGCGATCGTCGTCCTCCTCGTCGACGAGGACGGCGGCCTCGTCGCGGCGTCCGGCGACGAGGACGACCTCCCGCCGTCTCTCCGCGGCGTCCTCTCTGCCAGGCGACTCCGCGAAGCGGGGAGCGCCCGCGAGCTGCTCGCCCCGATCGCGAACGAGCTCGCGGAGTCACGGATGAACATCACGATCCTGGACGTCGCGGGGCGCTTCGTGCTCGCGATCGCCTTCGACGCCGAGGCCGATCTCGACACCGTCCTCCACGTCGGCGCCGAGGCGAAGACGCTGATCACGGACCTCGTCTCGGCCGCGAGCTGATCACTCGTCGTCGTCGTCGGGCTGGGCGGGGCCGCCGGGCGGCCCCCCTGGACCGCCGGGCATGCCGGGCAGGCCGGGGAGCCCCCCGCGACCGTGACCGTGATCGTGATCGTGGCCGCCACGACCGCCGGGCCCGCGCCGGCCCCATCCCCCGCGGCCACCGCGCGGACCGCGGCCCTCCATCACCTCCGCGAGCTTCTCGCGCTGGTCGGGCTTCAAGGACGGAGCGAGGGCGACGTAGAACTTCGCGTCGTCGACGAGCTGCGGCGAGGCGGGCTTCCCGGCGAACCCGCCCCCCTCGACCTTCTTCGCGTCGAAGCCGTCCTTCTCGAAGGCCTCCGCGATCGCGAGCTGCCGCTTCCAGACGTCCGTCGGGCTCGACTTGCGCTCGTGAGCGGCGGAGAGCGTGGCGAGCTTCCTCTTCTGTTCGGCGTCGAGCCCGAGCTCCTTCTCGAGCCGCTCTGCGCGCTTCTGGACGCGATCGTCCGTCGTGGGCTTCCCCTTGTCGCCCTCCCGCCCTTTCGCGTTCTCGAGGCGGGTCGTCACCTTCGTCTTCACGTCGGCGGCGACGGCCTTGCGCTGCGCGGGGTCGAGGAGCGCATGGAGCGACCCGAGCGCAGCCGCCTCCGTCTCTGCGCGCGCGGACGCCGACGCCTCCACCGCGGCGTAGCGCGCGCTCATCTTCGCCGCGTCGACCTGGCCGGACTTCACCCCGGCGAGCACGTCCGCGCGGAGCTCGTTCTCGTCGGTGCGCCGGGCCGGATCCTCCTCCGCGAGGGGCTTCGTGATCTCGTCGATCTTGCTCGACTGCGCGTCGTCGCGCGCCTGGTCACGCGCGGCAGCGACGAACATGCCCACGACGCCGGCGAACATGCGCCGCCGCTGCGCCGCGCGGCCGGCATCCCCCTCCCCGGCCGCCCTCGTCGGGCCGGCGTCGAACGCCCCGGGCGGGACCGCGGAGAGGGCGGCCCCCGCGCCGCCCGCGGGCTCGTCCTTTCGACACGACGAACACGCCCCGAGGAGAGTGGCGACGGGGACGAGGAGGAGGAAGAGCTTCCGCATGGCGCCGAGGTTCGCACACTCGGCCCGACGCTTTCCACCCCTGCGGCGAACCTTGACACGAGCGCTCTCACGTAACACAGTCCGTTACATGAGCAGGGACAGCCGCCTCTCGGTCGCGCTCCACCTCCTCCTCCACATGGACGGAGCGGAGAGCCCCCTGACGTCCGTGACGCTCGGTCCGCGCATGCAGCTGAATCCAGTCGTAGTCCGTCGCACCATGGCGGGCCTCCGAGATGCGGGCATCGTGCGCTCGGTGAAGGGGCACGGAGGCGGGTGGTCGCTCGCGCGTCCGCTCGAGGCCGTCTCGCTCGCCGACGTCTACGAGGCGCTCGGGACGACCAGCCTCTTCGGGATCGGCGTCCGCGAGGACGAGCCGACGTGTCTCCTCGAGCGAGCCGCGAACAGCGTCATCGCGGGCGCGCTCGCCGACGCGGAGGCGCAGGTCATGAGGAAGCTCCGCGGCACCTCCGTCGCGGCGCTCGCCCGCGCGTCGGAGATCCACGAGCGACACCCCCGTCGAACCATGACGAAGAGGAGAAAGGCATCATCATGTACGACGTGATCGTGATCGGCGGCAGCTACGCTGGCCTTGCCGCGGCGATGCAGCTGGGTCGCGCGCGGCGTCGCGTGCTCGTCGTCGACGCCGGGCTGCGACGGAACCGCTTCGCGAAGACCTCCCACGGGTTCCTCGGCCACGACGGCGCGCCGCCGGAGCAGATCGCCGAGCGCGGAAAGGCGGAGGTCCTGGCGTACCCCACCGTGTCGTGGCGCGACGGCGTCGCCTCGGGCGCGCGGCGCGACGGGAACGGCTTCGCCGTGCGCGTCGGCGACGAGGAGCACCTCGCGCGTCGCCTCGTCCTCGCGACCGGCACGAAGGACGGCCTCCCTCCCATCCCCGGCCTCTCCGCGCTGTGGGGGAGGGCCGTCTTCCACTGCCCGTACTGCCACGGGTACGAGCTCGATCGCGGCGCGCTCGGCGTGCTCGGCACGGGCCCGCTCTCGCTCCACGCCGTCGTGCTCGTCTCGGAGTGGGCGGCCCCCGGCAAGACGACCCTCTTCCTCGACGGCTCCTTCACCCCCGATGCCCACGAGCTCGCCGCGGTCGAGGCGCGCGGCATCCACGTCACGAGCGACCTCGTCACGTCGGCCGAGCCCGGCCCCGGAGGACACGGCATCCGCCTGCTCGTGGAGAGCGGCGGCACGCACGACCTCGCGGGCGTCTTCGTCGTCCCGCGCACGGAGGTGCTGCGCGCCTTCGCCGAGGATCTCGGCTGCGCGCTCACCGACGGTCCGACGGGCGCCTTCTACCAGACCGACCCGACGAAGGAGACGACGGTGCCCGGCGTCTTCGCGTGCGGCGACGTCGCGCTCCCCTTCGGCTCCGTCGCGCTCGCAGTGGCGGACGGGGTCCTGGCCGGGACCGCCGCCCACCGCTCCCTGGTCTTCCGCAGCTAGGGATCAGCTCTCGGCGACGCTGGCGCCGCTCGCGCGATCGTCGGCGACGCCCCGCTCGCCGCCGTCATCGCCTCTCAGCACGAGGAGCGCGCGCTTCGCGTTCTCGACCGTGATGTCACGCGCCTCGACGATGATCGTCGCGACACGCTCGACCTCGCCGCCGCGCGCGCCGGCTGCGAGCGCGACGGAGCGGGCGTGGAGGGCCATGTGCCCGCGCTGGATGCCGTCCGTCGCGAGCGCGCGGACCGCCGCGAGGTTCGACGCGAGGCCGACCGAGGCCGCGACCGCCGCGAGCTCGCTCGACTCCGTGATGCCGAGGATCTGGAGCGCGAGGCGCGCGCTCGGGTGGACGCGGAGCGTGCCGCCGACGGTGCCGAGCGCGAGCGGCAGCTCGATCCTGCCGACGAGCGTGTCGCCGTCACGGCGCCAGATCGACAGCGGCGAGTAACGGCCGCTCCGCGCGGCGAACGCGTGCGCACCAGCTTCCACCGCCCGCCAGTCGTTGCCCGTCGCGATCACGACGGCGTCGATGCCGTTCATGATGCCCTTGTTGTGGGTCGCGGCGCGGTACGGGTCGAGCTCGGCGAAGCGTGACGCGTTCACGATCCCGTCGATGACCGCGTCGCCGTCCATCGTCTCCGTCGCGAGCACGGCCGCGGGGACGCGACACGTGACCCGGACGCAGCGCGTGTCGCAGAGGTTCGAGAGGATACGGAGACCGACCTTGCCCTTCGCAAGCGCCGCGAGGCGATCGGCGACGCGCTCGGCGACGCTGTTGATGAGGTTCGCGCCCATCGCGTCGCGGCAGTCGACGAGGAGGTGCACGACGATCATCTCGTCGGCGGCCTCGCCGAGGGTGCGGACCTCGAGGCCACGGGCCCCACCGCCTCGTGCGACGAGGCCGGGGACGGCCTTGTCGGCGGCCGCCAGGATCTCGTCCTTCGCGCCGAGGATCGCCGTCCTCGCCGCATCCGCGTCCTTCACGCCGACCAGCTGGACCTGGCTGATCATGATCGGGGCGTCCATCTCGGCGACGAACCCGCCGCCGGAGCGCACCATCTTGGCAGCGTTCGACGCCGCGGCGACGACGCTCGGCTCCTCGACCACCATCGGGACCACGCGATCGTGGCCGTTGACGCGGACGTTGAGCGTGACGCCGAGCGGCAGTGCGTACGTGCCGATCACGTTCTCGACGAACTTGTCGGCCGTCTCCGCGTCGAGCCCGCCGCCGTCGACCGCAGCCGCGATCTCCGCGGCGCTCGCGCCCGTCGCCTCCGCCACGAGCTTCCTGCGCTCGGCGACGGTGACCTTGTAGAAGCCCGGGAGCTGAGACGTCTTGCTCATGATGTCGCGTTCGGATGCGCCGCCCCCATCGCCGGTGTCGGCGCGGAGGAAGCGACCCGTACTCCTTTCTCGTCCAAGTCGAGATCCACGATGAAGAGCCCGAGGGCGTGCGCCTTCGCGAGGAGCAGAGAGCTCGGCCGCGAGCGCCCCACGTACACGGCGACGTCGCCCCCGCCGGCGCCGGAGACACAGAACGCCGCGCCCTGCGCGTTCGCTTCCGCTTCGAGGGCGTCGAAGCCGGTCGGCACGATCGGCGCCTTCGCGGCGCGACCGAGCGCGGCGAGTGACCGCGCGGTCCTCCGGACGTCCGCGACGAACCCGTCGACGTCGCCGCGGCTCATGGCCAGGGCCGCGCTCCGTGCGATGAGCCCGAGCTCGTCCAGGCGGGCACGGTGGGACTCTGGCTCGCGCTCGGCGAAGCGGTCGACGAGGTCGCGCAGCTCGGCGGTGCGGGCGCTCGTGGCGCACGCGAAGACGGTGATCGCGAGCCCAGCCGGCATCGCCAGCGGCTCGGGCTCGCCCGGCACGTAGCGGAGGACGCCTCCGTAGACGGCCGACGCGACGTCGACTCCGCTCCCGCCGCCCTGCGCCCGCGCGTGGGCGACGCGAGCGCGCGTGAAGATCGACGCGCGGACGGCCGGGTCTGCGAGCGACGACCCCGACGCGGCGTCCCGAGCGGCGAGGCTCGCGACGAGGATCGCCGCGCTCGCGCCGAGCCCGAGCTTGCGCTGCCCGACGAAGAGCGCCGACGCGTCGACGTGCGGCGCGGGAGCTCCGTCCCCGAGCGCCGCCGCCACCTCCGGCGTCGCGATGAGCGACGTGCGGGACGCGTCCGCGAAGGCGCCCCGGCTCGTCGCGACGACGATCGCGGGCGCGCCCTCGAGCACCGCGTAGGCGCCGGTGAGGACGAGCTTGCCGGGCGCAAAGACCTTCACGGCGAGACCCCGGCGAGCGACGCCACGGCGGCCGACGACGTCGCACCGCGGACCTCGCGTGCGCCCTCCCCGGGCCTCGCCTCGAGCACGCGGAGCACCCCCGGGACGGCGAGGAGACGCGTCCGGGCGGCCGCAGCGTCCGCCGAGGACACGAGGCACTTGAGGTGCGGACCTGCATCCATCGTCGCGAACGCGAGGAGCCCCGTGCGCCGCATCGCGTGCACCTCCGCGAGGGCGGCGATCGTCGCGCCGGAGAAGAAGACCACGCCGGCCGCGATGGCCGACGCGTGCATCGCGAGCGCGCTCCGCTCCGCGAGCGCGCCGAGCTGCTCGACGTCGCCCGCGAGGAGCGCCGCGCGCAGCGCCGCATGGATGCGAGGCGCCTCGACGAGCCACGTCGCGTAGTAGGGGCTCTCGCGCGACGTGCGCAGCATGCCGTCCGTCGACGAGACGCTCTTCGCGTCCTCCGAGGTCACCGCGACGAGCACGCGGAGGTCGATCGCGCCCGCGGGCGCCACCTGGCGAGCCTCTCCGCGCGAGCCCTCCCCGCCGTCGAGCTCGACGAACCCGCCGAAGAGGCTCCGCGCCGCGCTCGCCGACGAGCGTCGGGCGAGGTCGGCCGTCGCCTCGGGCGTCCAGGCGAGGCCGGCCGCGCGGGTGCTGGCGAGCGCCAGC
>JALHPN010000097.1 GCA_022842465.1 Polyangiaceae bacterium
GCCGGTCCGCCGAGGCCGATGCCGTCCTCCGCCCCGGCGCCGCCGAGCGCGTCGCCTTCCAAGGCCGCGCAGGAGAGAAAGAAGGAGGCCCCCGCCGCGAACGCACCGCGCGCGGCCGAGAGCGTGTCCGGGACGAACAACCAGGTCGCGTCCGTCGACGAGGCCGACATCGTGAAGACCGACGGTCGCTACGTGTACTTCGCGGCCAACGGCGCTCTCCGCATCGCCGAGGCGATGGCCCCGAAGATGGTCTCGGTGACGCGCATCCCCGGCAACAGCGTGAAGGAGATGTTCGTCGAGGGCGACCGCGCCGTCGTCTACACGTCGACGGCGCCCGCGGGCGGTCAGCGCTGCACCTATGGCTACGACTGCGCGTTCGGCGGCGACGGATCGTCCACCAAGGTCGTCGTCCTCGACGTCGCGAACCGGCTCGAGCCGAAGGTCGTGCGCGAGATCGACCTCTCGGGGTCTCTCGTCGCCGCCCGACGCATCGGAAACGCGGTCCACACCGTGGTGGCCGACGGCGACCGCAAGGCGCCCGACTTCGAGGCGTGGCCCGCCGACATGGACGTCTGCGGAACGCCCGAGGCCGAGGTGAAGAAGAAGTTCGCCGAGCTGAAGGCGCAGAACGAGCGCCGGATCCGCGCAAAGCCGTCGCGCCTCCCCACGATGCGCGAGAACGGGGCCGACAAGCCCCTTTGCAGCGGCCTCCTCGCGACCGCGATGAACGACTCCGATGCGTTCACCTCGCTCGTGTCGTTCGACCTCACGGAGGACAGGCAGGCGCCGCAGACGTCGACCGTCCGCACGCGCTCGGGCGCGGTCTTCGCTTCGGCGGACGCGCTCTACGTCTCGGTCGTGCACCAGAAGCAGGCGACGGGCGGACGCTGGTACTCGTATTACCCCACGGTCTCCGAGGCGAGCGAGATCCACAAGTTCCGGATCGGCTCGAGCCCGAAGGACACGAGGTACGTCGGGAGCGGGACCGTCCCCGGCCACGTGCTCTCCCAGATGTCGATGGACGAGTGGTCGGGCTATCTCCGCGTCGCGACGACGAAGGGCAAGGTCCCGGACCCGAACGTCTCGAGCGTCGTCTCGATCCTCGCCGAGGGCGAGGGCGGCAACCTCGTCCGCGTTGGAGCGGTCGACGCGATCGCCCCGGGCGAGGACATCCGCGCCGTCCGCTTCGACGACGACCGCGGCTATGTCGTCACCTTCAAGAAGACCGATCCGCTCTTCGTCCTCGACCTCTACCAGCCGGCGCGCCCGCAGATCCTCGGGGAGCTGAAGATCCCGGGATTTTCGACGTACATCCACCGGATCGACCGGGACCACCTGCTCTCGATCGGCTTCGACGCCAACGATCACGGCGATTTTGCCTACTTCGACGGCGTCATCCTCCAGCTCTTCGACGTCACGTCGCCGACCGATCCGCGCCTCGTGCACAAGGAAAAGATCGGGAGCCGTGGCTCGAGCTCGGCGGCGGCGACCGACCACCTCGCCTTCAACTACTTCGCAGACCGCGGGCTCCTCGCGGTCCCGATGACGGTGTGCGACGGCGGCGGCGACGGACGGAACGGCGACAAGCTCTCCTTCAGCGGTCTCCTCGTCTACGACGTCGACGCGGAGAAGGGGTTCACGAAGCTCGGCGGCATCGACCACGGGACGAAGGGCGTCAACTGCGGCACGTGGTGGTCGAACGCGACCTCCACCGTGAAGCGAAGCGTGTTCCTCGACGACCTCGTCTACTCCGTCGCGGGCGACCGCGCGAAGGTGCAGCGCCTCGGCATGCTCGGCAAGGACGTGGCGGATCTCTCGCTGACGCAGTGAGCGCGCCGTAGTAACGAGGAGGGCGTGGCTCGCACTCCTCGCATCAGCGGCGCTCCCCTCGAGAAGCTCGCCGGCTTCGCCCGCAGCACGCTCGGGGGCCTCGCGCTCCCCCGGGTCCTCCGGCGAGACCTCGGCATCGACGATCTCGCCGCGCTCCCCGAGGCGCTGCGTGGGGATCTGCCGCTCGACACGCGGCCCCACCCTGGCAGGCCTCCCCGGACGCGCGAGCGCACGGATCTGCCGCTCCCGGAGGGTCCGTGGTCGGCGTCCGCGGCTCGCCTCGCGCGGGCGTACGAGCGCGGCGACGTCACCCCGCGCGAGGTGACGGAGCGGGCCCTCGCGGAGGCGAAGCGGCTCGCGGGCCAGAAGCCGAGCATGGGCCCGATGTGCGACGTGGACGAGGCCGGCGCGCTCGAGGCGGCCGACGCATCGACGCAGCGCTGGCGCGAACGCCGCCCCCTCGGGCTCCTCGACGGCGTCCCGTGGGTCGTCAAGGAGCAGAGCGCGGTGAAGGGGCTCCCGCGTCGCGCAGGCAGCGCGTACATCCCTGCCACGCCCGAGACGCGTGACTCGACGCCGGTCGCCCGCATGCGCGCGCAGGGCGTCGTCACCCTCGGCACGACCTCCATGACGGAGCTCGGGATGACGCCGAACGGCGCGAACGCGAAGCGCGTGATGCCGCGAAACCCGCACGATCCGACGCGCAACGCAGGGGGGTCGTCGACGGGCACCGGCGTGGCGGTCGCCACCGGCCTCGTGCCCTTCGGCCTCGGCTGCGACGGAGGGGGCTCGATCCGGATCCCGGCCGCGATCAACGGCGTCTTCGGCATCAAGCCGACGTGGGGACGCGTGAGCCGCTCGGGTGACATCGCGACCGGCACCGTCGCGCACGTCGGCCCCCTCGCCTCCTCGACCGTGGATCTCGCGCGCTCGCTCGAGGTGATGAGCGGCCCCGACCCCGCCGACCCGCAGACCTTCGCCGCGCCCCCGCGCGAGGCAGGGTCGTTCCTCGCGGCCCTCGGCGGTGGCGTGCGCGGTCTCGTGATCGGCGTGCCGGACTCGGAGTGGATCGACGCGAGCGAGGCGGTCCAGCGCGCCGGGCGGGCCGCCCTCGCAGCCCTCGAGAAAGAGGGAGCGAAGCTCGTTCCGCTGAAGCTCGAGCTGGCGCGGCACGCCCAGGCGCTCGGCGTGGTGACGATCGCCTGCGAGTGTCGCTCGTCCGTCCGCGACGACTGGAAGCGCCACGGAGGCGAAATGAGCGCCGATCTCCAGGTGACCTTCGCGGCGCTCGATGCGTTCGGCGCGCTCGAGTACCTCGACGTGCAGCGGCTCCGGACGGGTCTCCGCCAGGAGCTCGCGCGCGCCTTCCGCGAGATCGACGTCCTCGCCCTGCCGACGACGGTGACGGGCGCCGTCCCCGTCAGCGAGACGGACATGCGCACGGGCTTCCTCGACACGAAGGTGATCGACGGCCTCTGCCGCTTCAACTTCCTCGGCAACCTGACGGGGCTCCCGGCCCTCGCGGCGCCCGTGGGTGTCGACGGCAACGGCCTCCCGCTCTCGCTCCAGCTCGTCGGCGACGCGTGGGACGAGGCGACGCTTCTCGCGGTCGGCGCACACCTCGAACGCATCGGCGCGGCGTCCGTGCGGCGTCCGCGGGTCTCGTTCGACCTCCTGCCCTGACGACGGGGGCGGTGCTAGGGTTCACCCCGCATGCGCTTCCTCTTCCTTTCCACGGCCGCGTTCGCGGTCGCCGCGTCGCTCTCGGCTTGTGGTGGTGACGCGAAGGCGGACCCCGTCGGCGTGAACGACGTCCGACAGGCCTGCGAGATCCGGCGTTCGTGGGCGAAGGCGACCGACGCCAACTGCATCTCGTGTCAGGCGGCCGCGCCGACGGTCGAGTGCTCCTGCCCCGACTACAAGGACTTTGCCGGCAAGTGCCAGCAGGCGACGGACGCGATGAAGGCCGAGCCGACCTGTACGAGCCAGGTCGAGACCTGCGTGAGGACGTGCAGCGTCACCGACTGCGACTGCATCGACCGCTGCTACGTGCAGGCCGAGGCGTGCAAGCGCGCCACCGGCGGCCGTGACGGCTGCGTCGCGGAGATCTGCGCCCCGTACTGCACGTGAGCTCCCGACCTGCTCGACGCGGCTGACGTCTCGCGTTATGTCCGCGATTCCGATGAGCCAGCGTCATTTCCTCTCCACCCTCGACTGGTCGCGATCCGAGCTCGAGAGCCTGCTGGTCGACGCGGAGACCCTGAAGCAGGGCCGTCGGTCGGGCAAGCGCCACGACCTCGCGGGCCGCACGATCGCCCTCGTCTTCATGAACCCGTCGCTCCGGACGCGGACCTCGTTCGAGGTCGGCATCTTCGAGATGGGCGGGCACGCCGTCGTCCTCGAGCCCGGTAAGGGGGCCTGGCCGATCGAGTTCAAGGACGGGGTCGTCATGGACGGCGACGCCGAGGAGCACGTCGAGGAGGTCGCCCGCGTCCTCTCACGCTACTGCGATCTCATCGCCGTCCGCGCCTTCCCGAAGTTCCAGTCGTGGGAGGAGGATCGAAAGGACGCGGTCATCGAGTCGTTCGCGCGCTACGCGACGGTGCCGGTCCTCAACATGGAGACCATCACCCATCCGTGCCAGGAGCTCGCGCTCATGCTGACGCTCCGCGAGCGGCTCGGCGCCACGGATGCGAAGAAGTTCCTGCTCACGTGGACGTACCACCCGCGTCCGCTCAACACCGCGGTCGCGAACTCGGCGCTCGTCATCGCGGCGAAATTCGGCTTCGACGTGACGCTCCTCTGCCCGACCCCCGAGTACGTCCTCGACGAGCGCTACATGAACGCGGCGAAGGGCTACGTCGCGGCGAACGGCCGCACGCTCACCGTGAGCCACGACATCGAGTCGGCCTACGCCGGCGCGCACGTGGTCTATGCGAAGAGCTGGGGCGCCCTCCCGCACTTCGGTCACTGGGCGGCCGAGAAGCCCATCCGCGACGCCCACAAGCACTTCATCGTCGACGAGCGGAAGATGGCGCTCACGGCCGACGGCGGGAGGGGGTTCTTCAGCCACTGCCTCCCGCTCCGCCGCAACGTGAAGGCGACCGACGCCGTGATGCGCTCGCCCACGTCGCTCGTCATCGACGAGGCGGAGAACCGCCTCCACGTCCAGAAGGCGCTCCTCCGCCGCCTGATGGGTCTCGGGCCGATCACGGGGGCGCCATGACCCAGCAGCGCGAGACGCAGGACGTCATCGTCAAGCTGCTCGGCAACATCGGCAGCCGCAAGGAGGTGGAGCAATACCTCCGCCACTACGCGAGCGTCGACGCGCCGAAGTTCGCGGTCGTGAAGGCGAGCGGCACGGTCATCGAGAAGAACCTCGACGCGCTCGCGGGCTCGCTCTCCTTCCTCCAGCGCGTGGGCCTCATCCCGATCGTGGTCCACGGCGGCAGCGTGCAGCTCGATCGCGCGCTCGCGCAGGCGGGGGTCGATGCGCCCCTCGTGAAGGGCCTCCGGAAGATGACGCCGGCCGCGCTCGAGATCGCGCGCCGCGTGCTCCACGACACGAACCTCCGTATCGTCGAGGCGCTCGAAGCGCTCGGGACGCGCGCGCGGCCCTTCACCTCGGGCCTCCTCGACGTGAGGAAGACGGAGTCGCCCGAGCTCGGCCTCGTCGGCGAGATCACCGGGATCCGCGAGTCGGCCGTGACGGGAACGGCCCGGACGGGCGTGCTGCCGATCGTCGCGCCGCTCGGCGAGACCTCGAAGGGCCAGATCCTCATCGTGCACGCCGACGCGGTCACCCGCGCGCTCGCCTTGGCGCTCAAGCCTCACAAGGTCGTCTACCTCAACGAGACGGGCGGGCTGCTCGACGAGCGCGGCGTCCTCCGCTCCGCGGTGAACCTCGCGGAGGACTACGACGGTCTCATCGCCGATCCGTCGCTCGGCGCGGAGTCCCGCTACAAGCTCCAGGAGATCGCCGCGCTCCTCGCCGAGCTGCCGAAGGCGTCGTCGGTGTCGATCACGTCGCCGGAGCACCTCGCGAAGGAGCTCTTCACCCACGGCGGGCAGGGCACCCTGGTCCGCGGCGGCGAGCGCGTCGCCTTCCACGAGGGCTGGGGCACGATCGACACCGCGAGGCTCCGCGCGCTCCTGGAGGAGTGCTTCGCGCGGAAGCTCGACGACGCCTACTTCCACCAGAAGGCGCCGTACCGCGTCTACCTCGCCGACTCCTACCGGGCGACCGCGATCCTCACGCTCGAGGACGGCGTCCCCTACCTCGACAAGTTCGCGGTCACGAACGAGGCGCAGGGCGAGGGCATCGGCGGGTCGATCTGGCAGCGTCTCCTCAAGGAGAACCCGAAGCTCTTCTGGCGCTCGCGAGCGACGAACCCCGTGAACGGCTGGTACGCGCAGAACGCGGACGGCCTCTTCAAGACGCCGAAGTGGTGGGTCTTCTGGTGCGGGATGAGCGACTGGGCCGAGATCCAGCGCTCGGTCGAGACCGCCCTCGCGATGCCGGCGACGTTCCACGACGCGCCGGCCTCCCAGCCCCCTGCCCGGAGCGCGTGACGTGCGCGCGCGCGTCGCGCTGATCGGAGCGCGTGGGTACACGGGACGCGAGGTCCTCCGGCTCCTCGCCGCGCACCGGTCGGCCGAGGTCTCCCTCGTCACCTCGGGCAAGGACGCGGGGCAGAGGGTGTTCGAGGGCGAGGCGCCACGCGCGGAGCTCGCCGAGCTCCGCTACGAGGCGCCGTCGCCGGAGGACGCCGCGGCGCGCGCCTGCGACGCGTACCTGCTCGCGCTCCCCAACGGGACGAGCGAGCCGTGGGTCGCGGCGATCGCCGCGAGGAGCCCCGACGCGGTGATCGTCGATCTCTCGGCCGACCACCGCTTCGACGACGCGTGGGTCTACGGCCAGCCGGAGCGCCTCCGCGCGCACATCGCCGGGGCTCGCCGGATCGCGAACCCAGGGTGCTACGCGACCGCGACGCAGCTCGCGCTTTCGCCGGTCGTCGATCTCCTCGCGAAGGGCGCGCCCCCGAGCGTCTTCGGGGTGAGCGGCTACAGCGGCGCGGGCACGACGCCCTCGCCGAAGAACGATCCCGAGGTCCTCCGGGACAACCTCCTCCCCTACTCCCTCGTAGGACACGTCCACGAGCGCGAGGTGTCGCGCCAGCTCGGGATCGCGGTCCACTTCATGCCGCATGTCGCGCCGTTCTTCCGCGGCATCACCTGCACCGTGTCGATGACGTTCGGAGAGCGTCAGGCGCGGGAAGCGCTCGAGGAGCTCTACGCGCGCGCCTACGCCGCCGAGCCGCTCGTGACCTGGACGCCAGGCACGCCGCCGCTCGTTCGCGACGTGATGGGGCAGAACGAAGTGAACCTCGGCGGACTCGCCGTGTCCGACGACGGGCGCCATGCCGTCGTCGTCGCGACGATCGACAACCTGCTGGGCGGCGCCGCCACGCAGGCGATCCGGAACCTCAACCTCGCGCTCGGCTTCCCCGAGCGAGAAGGCATCGATGCCTCGTCGCCCTGACCTCTCGCGGATCCTCGTCGTCGGCGCCGGCCCGATCGTCATCGGCCAAGGCTGCGAGTTCGACTACTCCGGCACGCAGGGGCTCCGCGCGCTCCGTGCGGAGGGCTACGAGATCGTCCTCGTCAACTCGAACCCGGCGACGATCATGACGGACCCGGAGCTCGCCGACCGCACCTACGTCGAGCCGCTCGACGTGCGCGCGCTCCGCGCGATCGCCCAGCGCGAGAGGCCGGATGCTATCCTGCCGACGCTCGGCGGCCAGACGGCCCTGAACCTCGCGCTCGCCCTCCACGACGACGGCACCCTCGACAGGCTGGGCATCGAGCTCCTCGGCGCGAAGCCGGAGGCCATCCGCAAGGCGGAGGACCGCGCGCTCTTCAAGGAGGCGATGGAGCGGATCGGCCTCGCCTGCCCTCGCGCGGCCGTCGCGCGCTCGGTGGACGAGGGGCTCGCGATCGCGCGGGACCTCGGGTTCCCGAGCGTGCCGGTCGTGCTCCGGCCGTCCTTCACCCTCGGCGGGACGGGCGGCGGCATCGTGTGGGAGCAAGGCGACCTCGCGGCGCGGGTCGCCCGCGCGATCGAGGCGTCCCCCTCCGGCGACGTGCTCGTCGAGGAGTCGCTCCTCGGGTGGAAGGAGTTCGAGCTCGAGGTCATCCGCGATCGCAACGACAACTTCGTCGTCGTCTGCACGATCGAGAACCTCGATCCGCTCGGGGTCCACACCGGGGACTCGATCACGGTCGCGCCGGCGATGACGTTGACCGACAAGGAGCTCCAGCGCCTCCGCGACGCGGCGCGCGCGGTGATGACGGAGATCGGCGTCGAGACGGGCGGGTCGAACGTCCAGTTCGCGGTGCGTCCTGCGGACGGCGCCGTACGCGTGATCGAGATGAACCCCCGCGTGTCGCGCTCCTCGGCGCTCGCGTCCAAGGCGACCGGGTATCCGATCGCGAAGGTCGCGACCAAGCTCGCCGTCGGGTACACCCTCGACGAGCTCCGGAACGACCTCACCGGGACGAGCGCCGCCTTCGAGCCCGCCCTCGACTACGTCGTCGTGAAGTGGCCGAGGTTCACGTTCGACAAGTTCCCCGACGCAGACGTGTCGCTCGGCACCCAGATGAAGAGCGTCGGCGAGGCGATGGCGATCGGACGGACGTTCTGCGAGGCGGTGCAGAAGGCGGCGCGCGGCCTCGAGGCAGGGCTCGCGGGGCTCGACCCGGTGGGGGTGGCGAGCCTCGCGGACGTCGGCGTCCCGAGCGACAAGCGGCTGCTCGTCCTCGTCGATGCGCTCCGCGCGGGCAGCCCGGACGCCGACATCGCCCGAGTGTCGGCGATCGACCCGTGGTTCATCGCCCAGCTCCGCAGGATCGTCCTCGCGGAGCGCGAGGTCGCGGCGACGCCGGCGCTCCTCGACGACGCGGAGGCTGCGAGGCGCCTGAAGCGCCTCGGCTTCTCCGACGTGCGCCTCGCGCGTCTCACCGGCACGACCGAGGACGACGTCCGGGCTCGGCGCGTGCGCGCAGGCGTCCGCCCGACGTTCTCGCGCGTCGACACGTGCGCCGGCGAGATCCCCGGCACGACGCCGTACCTCTACGCCACGTGGGAGAGCGAGTCCGAGGAGGGCAAGAGCGTCGCGAAGAAGATCGTCGTCCTCGGCGCGGGGCCGAACCGCATCGGTCAGGGCCTCGAGTTCGACTACTGCTGCGTGCACGCGCTCTCGGCCATCCGCGAGCTCGGGTACGAGGCGATCATGATCAACTCGAACCCCGAGACGGTCTCGACGGACTACGACGTCGCCGATCGTCTCTACTTCGAACCGCTCACGCTCGAGACGGTGCTCGCCGTCTGCGAGGCCGAGGAGCCGGAAGGGGTCCTCGTCCAGCTCGGCGGACAGACGCCGCTCGGCCTCGCGAGGGCGCTCGAGGCGCGCGGGGTCACGCTCCTCGGGACCCCGGCGGACGCGATCGACCGCGCCGAGGATCGCGGGCGCTTCGACGAGGTGCTCGAGAAGCTCGGCCTCGAGCGGCCCGCGAGCGCGATGGCGCACTCGAAGGAGGAAGCGATCGCCGCCGCCGAGCGCCTCGGCTGGCCCGTCCTCGTGCGCCCGAGCTACGTCCTCGGCGGCCGCGCGATGAAGATCGTGGAGGGCGCCGCCGAGATGGAGGCGCACCTGGCGCGAATCGCGAGCGCCACGGCTGGAGGCCCGATCCTGGTGGATCGCTTCCTCGACGACGCCGTGGAGATCGACGTCGATCTCGTCTGTGACGGCAAGCGCGTCGTCATCGGCGGCGTGATGGAGCACCTCGAGCGCGCCGGCGTGCACTCGGGGGACTCGGCGACGATCCTCCCCCCCCAGAGCTTCCGCGGTGACCTCCTCGAGGAGATCGAGCGCATCGTGCGCGCGATCGCCCTCGAGCTCGGCGTCGTCGGGCTCATGAACGCGCAGCTCGCGGTGAAGGACGGGCGCGTCTTCGTCCTCGAGGTGAACCCGCGCGCGAGCCGGACGGTGCCGTTCGTCTCCAAGGCCACGGGCGTACCACTCGCGCGGATCGCGACGAAGGTGATGCTCGGCAAGACGCTCGACGAGCTCGGCGTGACGGAGCGACACCTCCCGCGCCACGTCGCGGCGAAGGAGTGCGTCTTCCCGTTCCGGAAGCTCGGCGCCGATCCCGTGCTCGGGCCGGAGATGCGCTCGACGGGGGAGGTCATGGGGCTCGCCGATTCCCCCGCGCGCGCCTACGGCAAGGCGCTCCGCGCGATCGGCGCGAACGTGCCGCTGCCGACCGAGGCGCGACGTGAGCTCCTCCTCGCGACGACCGCGAAGGACCGGAACGCCGCGATGGAGGTCGCGAGGCGCCTCCGCGCGCGCGGCTACGCGATCGTGACGGTGGGCTCGGTGGGGGAAGCGCTCGCCTCCGCGCGCATCCCGCACGTCGCGCTCGGAGAGGACGTCGAGGCCGCCGCGTCCCGGATGGCGAGCGGCTCCGTGGCGCTCGCCGTCGTCACCGCGACGGGCGACGCCGAGACGGCGAGGACGTCTCCGCTCCGGAAATCCGCGATGGCGAACGGCGTCACATGCTTCACGACCGCCGCCCTCGCCCGCCTGGGCGTCGCGGCGCTCGAGGAAGACGACGGCGTCCGCGACGACGTGCGCTCCCTGCAGGAGTGGTACGCAGACAGCGTCTGATCAACCGCGGAGAGCGCGGTGCGCGAGGTCCCTGGCCGCGAATCGCAACATCGTGTGCGAGAGTCGACACGCCCACGAGACCGCTCGTCACGGATTACGCCGACTTGGGCGTTCGCGGAGCACCACGATGTCTGGCTCGGCTCTTGGAGCTCGGGGGCCATGACCATGCAACCGATGCACGACGCTTCCCACCACGTCGATGACCTCGACATGCTCGACACTCTCGTGCGGTCGCCCGACCTCCAGACGAGGCGCGTCTTCCTCGCCGAGGATGACCCGCTCCTCCGGGCACTCTTCGTCGAGACGCTGATCGAGGCCGGCTTCGAGGTCCACAGCGCAGCCGATGGCCTCGCGATGGCCCTCCTCCTCTCCTCGCCGCCGGGCGGCCACCTCCCCGACGTCATCGTCATGGATGTGCGGATGCCGCGCGTCACCGGTATCGACGTGCTCGCCGAGCTCGAGCGACGCGGGCTCGACGTGCCGGTGATCCTCGTGACGGGGTTTGGAGATGCGGCCCTCTACACGAAGGCGACCGCCGCCGGCGCGGTCGTCGTGCTCGACAAGCCCGTCGAGCCAGAAGAGCTCGCGACCGTCGTCCGACTGGTGGCCAACCTCGGAGCCCGCCGCAAGGGCTCTCGCCGCCCGTGAGCGGGTCGACCGGTCCGAGGGGCCTCGTCGAAGCGCTCCACGCGTCACCCGCCAGGCTCGCGGCGAAGTTCGCCGCGTGCTTCACCCTCGTCACGCTCCTCGCGCTGTTCTTCCTCGGCCTGACGCTGGCGCGTCGGGAGGCCGCGGATCTCCGGGCGACGGTGCTGGCGGACCTTCGGTCCCAGGGCCGGACGCTCGCCCCCACGGTTCGGGACGTCTGGCTACGTGACGGTCTCGCGCGAGCGCGGAGTGCGGTGGAGGCGGCCAACCGCGAGACCGACACCGTTCGGCTCTCCCTCGAGCCGAGCGAGGCAGGTGCAGGGGCAGGCCATGAGGTGGTGCGTGTAGAGGTTCCCATCCGGACCCCCGAGGGCCTTCAGTTCCTTCGACTCGAGCGAGCGGCGCCGGGTCTCTCCGAAGCGATACGTGGAGAGCTGAGCGCCTTGCTCCTCGCGAGCCTCTTGGCCGCCTGCGGAATCATCGCGGTCTCGTACGCCTTGTGCGAGTGGCTCGTCGCCTCACCGCTTCGCCGCGTGGCGGCGCAAGCGCGGCGTATCGCGGGCGGAGAGCTGAGCGAGAGGATGGCCGAGAGGGGCAGCGCCGAGATCGCGTCGCTCAAGCGGGAGGTGAACGCGATGGCCGGCGCGCTCGACGCCGCTCGCCGATGCACGGCCGCCGAAACCGAACGCAGGCTCGCCGCCACCGAGGCTCTGAGGCACGCCGACAGGCTCAAGACGGTCGGCACCCTCGCCGCAGGCATCGCACACGAGCTCGGCACCCCCCTCAACGTGGTCCTCATCCTGGCCCGCAGGCTCCAGCGAGAGGCGCGTCGCGAACGTGACGTCGAGTCGGGAGCGAAGGAGATCGAGACGCAGGTGAAGCGCATGAGCACGATCACGAGACAGCTTCTCGACTTTGCTCGACGACGTGAGCCGCAACGCCAGATCGTCTCGCTCGGCGACCTCGTCGGAAGGGTGTCGCAGATGCTCGACGCTCTCGCGCGCGCACGGAGCTGCTCGATCGCGCTCTACAAGGTCCATCCCGACCTCGTCGTTTCTGCCGATCCCGTCGCTCTGCAACAAGCACTGACGAACCTCGTCGTGAACGCGCTCGATGCCATGCCGAACGGGGGCACCGTCGCGCTCCGCCTCCGTAACTCCGAGGAGGAGCGGACGGTCGCGATCGACGTGGAGGACGACGGACACGGGATGCCAACCGACGTCCTCGATCGCATCTTCGAGCCGTTCTTCACGACGAAGGACGTCGGAAAGGGGACCGGGCTCGGGCTCTGCGTGACGCACGGGATCGTCGCCGATCACGGCGGCCGCCTCGAGGTGGCGTCCGCCACTGGGAGAGGCACCGTCGTGAGCATCTTGCTTCCAGCGATCGCCGGCGGAGCCAAGGGCGCCGTGACCGGCGGAGGCTCGCCCACGAGCCACATGTTGGCGTGGCAGGAGCGCTCGGCCAGCGCCAAGCCTCCGACATCCGCCCATCGTGTCAGGTGAGCGAGGGAGGAGCGCGAGGGCGGGGCCGCCGAGCCAGAAACGTTCAGCCCCTTCAGTGGCCCCATCGGGAGGCCGCTGGGATGAAAACATTTCTCGGCATCGCAATCTTTGCGAGCTGCTCGTTGGTCACGACGGTCCACGGCCCGCGTCCGACAACTCAAATGACCAGGGGGTACGCAGCGTGACCAGGTACGGATCGCATCGTGCTCCCTGTGGTTGGTCGCACAGGAGTCCGTGATGACCATGAACACACCCCACGGTACACGATGACGGTCCGCGGTCCGGTGTGCGCCTTCGTGGCCTTGGCCGTCAGCTTCGCCGTGGCCTGTGGCAACGCCTCTCGTCCGGACGCGGCCGACCCCAACGCCACCACCAACTACACCCCTTGCGCGGTCGCGGCCGAGGGGTGCCCGTGTGCGGACGGCGCGGAGGCGGAGTGCGGGTACACGGAGCGCGCGGACGAGGACTATCTCGTCTGCGCGAAAGGCAAGCACACGTGCGTCGCGGGCGCGTTCAGCGCATGCGTGCCGACCGGCGAGCTCGCGTTCCGCTCCGCCGTTCCGAGCGTCACGACCATGGACAACGGGGGGCTCCGGACGCAAGCGCTGGCGGCGGCCCCCGCGCTCTGCAAGGCCATCGACGGCGGCACCAGCCTCGATCTGTGCAACCCCAACTGCCAAGGCTTCCAGGACTCCGCGGGCGGCTACGACGCGGGTGCCGGATTCGTCTTCCAGAACGGCGGGTGGAACGCGAGGGGCTGTGGAGACGGCGCGCTCAAGGGCGCCGAGGAATGCGACGACGGCAACACCGCCAACGGCGACGGGTGCAACGCCACCTGCGACCTCGAGATCGGCTGGCAGTGTCCGACGCCGGGGTCACCTTGCATCGCGGCCACCTGCGGCAACGGCGTGAAGGAAGGCGCCGAGGAGTGCGATGACGGCAACGGTCTCCCGTACGACGGCTGCTCGTCGACCTGTCAGCGCGAGCCCTCGTGCCCGGGTGGAACGTGCATCGCCATCTGCGGCGACGGCCTGAAGTTTCCTACGGAGGCCTGCGACGACGGAAACCTCCGAGACGGCGACGGGTGCTCGTCGACGTGCACCGTCGAGGCAGGAGCGACCTGCACGACCGTGTCCTCGGGGCTTCCCGCGTCCATCACGATCCCGATCATCTACCGCGACTTCAAGGCCAACGGGCAGGCCGGCGGGCACCAGGACTTCCAGAACTCGTCTTACTGCTGCGGCGTCAAGACCGGGATCGTCCAGTATCTGCTCGGTGCAGACGGGCTCCCTGTCTTCGCGGCGTCCCAAGGCACCGTGACGAGCGCCGCGACGTTCAATCAGTGGTACCGCCCGACGGCCTTGAGCATCCCGATCGTCTCGACGCTGACGTTGAATCGCGTCGGAGCGACGAACACCTATCAATTCCTGAGCAACAACTTCTTCCCGCTCAACGGGATGGGCTGGGGCAACCACGCCAGCACCGGCAAGAACTTCCATTTCACGAGCCTCCTCCGCTACCCCTTCACCTTCAAGGGCGGCGAGACGTTCAACTTCACGGGCGACGACGACGTCTGGGCCTTCATCAACGGTCGGCGCGCCGTCGACCTCGGAGGCGTCCACAGCGCCGCGAGCGGCACCGTCACCCTCAACGCTGCGACGGCCGCGTCCCTCGGGCTCGTGGTCAACGGCATCTACGAGATCGCACTCTTCCAGGCCGAGCGACAGACCACGGAGAGCAACTATCGCCTCACGCTCGGAGGGTTCGTTCGCGAGCGCTCCGATTGCACGTTCGCAGAGACCCTGACCATGACCCGGGACTTCGAGGCCGTCTGTCCGCCGGGTAACGTGCTCTCCTGGCGCCTCTTCCGCTGGCGCGGGGCGGTGCCGGGGGCCAGCACCATCGCTTTCCGCGCCGCGACGGCGGACACCCAGGCCGGGCTTCCCGCGACGGCAGCGGCCGCTCCGGTCACGGTGCCCATCGGCACCGCGACGAGCGCGAACTCGTCGGCGACGACGTGGGCCAACGACACCAATCCAGGCCCTCCCGTCGTCCCGGTCCCGGTGTCGAAGAGGCTGAAGGACGTCGGTGGGACCGACTCCAAGCGATGGCTCCGGGTGTTCATGACGTTCGGGCTCTCCGGTGGGGGCTCGCCGAGACTGGATGAATGGCGACAGCTCTTCGATTGCACGCCTTCCGAGTGAGTGGGCATCGCGCGAAGCTCGCCTTCGCGGCGGGGGTCGCCGCGATGACGGCGGGGGCGCTCTTCGCTTGCTCGTCGAGCGAGGGGGCGCCTCTCGACCCGGTTCTCGTCGGGAACGACGGCGCCGCGGCGCGACCGGAGGATGCGGGGGTGCGCGACGCCGTGGCGAACGCCCCCGACGCCGACGCCGACGCCGAGGCGCGGGACTGCCTCTCGAACTCGCTGGCGGACGCAGGTGGCCTCGGGTGTCCGGCCGCATGCGCGGACCGCTGCCAGCGCATCGCCGCGCGCTACATCCTGGGCGTCGCGGAGGCGGCGCATGCGTGCATCCGCCGTTTGGAATCATGCTCCGAGGACGGAGAGGTCATCCCCTGCGTCGACGAAGCGATGCTTCGCGCCTGCCCCTCGCCGACGGCGCCAGCGGCCTGTGGCACGGCGGTGGCCGCCTGCGACCCTGACGCGCTCGATGGCGGCCAGTTCGCCGGAGGGGGATCGATCACCCTCGAAGGCTGCGCGGTCTTCGCGAGCGCGCTGTCCGATACGGGAAGGGCGGATTACCTCGGATGCCTCCAGCGCGCGACCGACGCAGGAGACTGCGCGACGTCGGGAAGTGCCGCGTGTGCGGACGAGATCCGGCAATGACGACTCGCTGAGGCATCGACGCGGCCGGCTGAACATCCTCCGCGGGTGGCCGTTCGGAGGATCCATGAAGAATGCTCGCACGCTCTCGTTCCTCCTCACGGTCGTCACGGCCGTGGTCTTCAACCTCGCCGCGCTCGCGTTCGGCTCGAACGCGAACGCCACCCCAAGCGTGACGAGCGGCCACGACGGCGGACACGTCGGGAGCGGCCACGACGGCGGACACGTCGGGAGCGGCCACGACGGCGGCCACTGAGCGTGACTCCGCGGTATCGTGACGGGCCATGGCTGCCCGTCGCGATCCCGTGGATCTGCTCTCCGAGCTCGTCACCTACCGCTCCGACGCGATCCTCGGGGACGAGGGGCCCCTCGCGGAACGGCTCGCCGAGCTCCTCCGGGAGCGAGGCGCGGACGACGTCCTCGTCCGGAGCGTCCCACGCGCGGAGGGGAAGGCTGCGTCGTACGTGTACGCGCGCTTCGGCCGGCCGCGCGTGCTCGTGAACGCGCACCTCGACACCGTGCCGCCGAACGCGAACTGGACGACCGACCCGTTCGTCGCGCGGATCGACGGAGATCGCCTCTTCGCCCTCGGGTCCGCCGACACGAAGGGCGCGGCCGCGGCGATCCTCTGCGCGCTCGACGACGCCCGGCCCACCGACACCGCGATCCTCTTTTCCGGGGACGAGGAGCACTCGAGCGTCGTGATGCGCGCGTTCCTCGAGAGCGAGCTCGCCGCGGGGATCGAGCGTGCCGTCGTCTGCGAGCCGACGAGCCTCCGCGTCGGCGCGCGCCATCGCGGGATCGCGTCGTTCGAGGTCGAGGCGTCGGGCCCGGGCGGCCACTCGTCGCGCGCCGACGTCACGGCGGCGCCGATCGCGGAGCTCGCGCGGCTCGCCGTCACGCTCGACGACTGGGGAAAGGCGCGACGCGACGTCGGGCCTCCAGGGTTCCAGGGGATGTGCCTCAACCTCGCCGAGCTCGACGGCGGCGTCGCCTTCAACGTCATCCCGGCTCACGCCACGCTCGTGGTGTCGCTCCGCCCACCGCCCGGGACGAGCTCGGTCGCGCTGAGGGCGGAGCTCGAGGCCATCGTGCGCGCCGCCGGCAGGACCGCGATGTTCACGCGCGACAACCCACCCTTCGCGACCCGTGACGTCGCCTCGTTCACGGCGCTCCTCGGCGCGGAGGTGACCGCGTCGCCGCTCGACCTCGCCTTCTGGACCGAGGCGGCCCTCCTCGCGGAGCGGGGCATCGACGCGGTCGTCTTCGGCCCGGGCGACATCGCGCAGGCGCACTCCCCGGACGAGTGGGTCCCCATCCCCGAGCTCCATCGCGCCCGGGACGTCTTCCGTGCGATGTTCGCGCGTCGATGAGCCCGGAGGCCGGATGAACGTTCGAAACGTGGCGCTCGCGCTCGTCCTCGCGACCGGCTGCGGAGGAGGCACGCGCACGATGACGTCATCCGACCCTGCGAGCGGCCCGCCGAAGTCTCCCCCGACCGCACCTTCGTTCGCGGACGACCTCGCGTTCCTCCGCGCCCACGCGCCGGTCCATGTCCTCGAGGACGACGCGGGCGGCCGGGTCGCCGTCTCCGCCGCCTATCAGGGCCGCGTGATGACGAGCGCGGTCGCCGCGTCGTCGCCGGGCTTCGGCTGGATCCACCGCGCGTTCATCGCGTCCGGCAAGACGGGCACGGCGTTCGACAACTTCGGAGGCGAGGATCGACTCTGGCTCGGCCCCGAGGGCGGGCAGTACGGCCTCTACTTCCCGAAGGGCGCGCCGTTCACGTTCGACGCCTGGCAGGTGCCGCACGCGATGCAGGAGGGCGCCTGGACGCTGGCGACCGCGACGCCGTCGACGGCGATCCTCACGAGGACGCTGACGGTCACGAACTGGACGGGCACGACGTTCGACGTCGGCGTGGAGCGGACCATCTCGCTCGTCCCGGCCACGACGCTCGGAACGCTCCCGAAGGACGTGAAGGTCGTCGCCTTCGAGAGCAGAAACCAGCTCACGAACGTCGGCAAGAAGGCATGGACCCGCGAAGGCGGACTTCCTTCCGTGTGGATCCTCGCGATGTACGTGGGCGCGAAGGACGGGCGCGTCGTCATCCCCTTCGAGACGAACGTGCCGTCGGGGACGCCGCTCGTGAACGACGCCTACTTCGGCAAGGTTCCGCCCGAGCGCCTCCGGGTCGACGAGCAGAAGGGCTTCCTCTCCTTCGTCGTCGACGGAGCCCTGCGCTCGAAGATCGGCCTCGGCCCCCGGCGCGCCAAGCGGGTGCTCGGGAGCTACAGCGCGGCCTCCGAGCTCCTCACGATCGTCGAGTACGAGCCCGGTCCAGACTCCTCGAAGCCGTACGTGAACAGCATGTGGGAGACGCAGAAGGCGCCCTATGAAGGCGACGTCGTCAACAGCTACAACGACGGCTCCCCCGGCCCCGGCAAGCCGCCCCTGGGCGGGTTCTACGAGCTCGAGACGAGCTCGCCGGCCGCGGAGCTCGCGCCGGGCGCGAGCCTCGTGCACGTCCACCGCACGTACCACGTGGTGGGCCCACGGGCCTCGCTCGACGCGATCGCGAGGGCGACGCTCGGGGTCTCGCTGGGCGACGTCGTCGGGCCGTGAGCCGCGCGACCGTCATCGCCGGGCGTCAGGCGTAGACGCTGGGAGCGTCGACGAGCCGGAAGTCGAACGGCAGCGGGAGCGGGCTCTTCTGCTCGACGAGGAGGAGCAAGAGGTCGGTGCTCGTGACGAGACCGACCAGCCGAAGGCCATGAACGACCGGAACGGCGTCGATCTTCTCGTCCGTCATCGTGCGCGCGAGCTCGGCCACGTCGGTCGATGCCTCGCAGGTGACGAGCGGCGTGGGCGTCATCGCCTCACCGACGAGGAGATGCGCATCGACGTGCAGCCGCCCGCCGGCCGCCAGCGTGCCCCGCGCGAGGACATCGCGGTCCGAGAGCATCCCGACCAGGGCGCCGGCGCGCACGACGGGCAGATGCCGCACGCGCTCGCGCTGCATGACGCGCCAGGCGTTCGCCAGCGTGAGCTCGGGAGGAGCGACGATCACGTCGCGGGTCATGGCCAGGGAAGCTCGCATGCCTAGCGTGAGAGCAACGCTCATGCCGGCTCGGCAGACGGCGGATCCTGGTGGGCGTGGCTCGATGCTCCGGCAGATCCTGCGTGTGGTGCGCGCCCCGTGCGCGTCGACGACGACAGCTCGCGGCCGCTGGCGGCGTCCGATGGCTCGCGCGACGCTCGGCACGGTGAACCGCGTTGCACTCGGCTTGCTGTCGACCCTCGTGGCCTGCCGAAGCGCTTCGCGGCCTCCCTCGCCGGCTGCGCCGTCCTCGAGTGACGCGACCGCGCCCGAGCCGAGCTCGACACCGGCGGCGCGAGCGCCAGCGCGCACGATCGAGCTGAAGCTCGGCGCCGGCGGCCGCATCGTCGCGACCACTACGGGCCCGCGTCCGACGCTCTTCCGCGAGAAGGACCGGGTGCGTGTCGCGCTGGGCAGCGCCGGCCACGAGGGGCCGGTGGCCTTCGATGTGACGGGGTCGACCGAGCGCCGTCCGCTCTTCCCCGGTGGCGGGCTCGTGCTCGAGAGAGACGCGGAGATCGTGCCGCTCCTGGTACGTCCGACGAAGGCCTGGTTCTCGGTGCTCGACCTCGCGCCGGGCAGCGAGGGCTCGGTTCGCGAGCGCCTCGTGGAGCGCGACGCCGCGGGACGAGCGCGCGTCGTCGACCAGACGGAGCTCTGGCCCCGCGAGACGCGCACCAGCTCCGCATACGATCGCGCGGACGCTCACCGAGGACGCCCAGGGCGACGTGTACGGCATCGCCGCCGACGGCGCGCTCGTGAGGATCACCGGCCCAGGCGCCGGGCCGGTGTACACCCCGGAGCGCGGTTGCCGCACGACGTCGGCGCTCGCGTTCGGCGCGGGATCGATCGCGTGGGTCGTGAGCTGTCGAGAGCCCGGCGCTCCGGCGCGCCACGTCGTCGCGACGAGGTAGGTTCGTGGCCACCGGCGCGAGGGACTGCGAACTCGAAGCACGTTGATGGCTCGGCGACGGCTGGTAGAGAGAGAGCGATGGCGGCCCTGCACGCTGCTCCGCGAGCGCCACGGAACCCGATCGAGGAGGCCGTTCGGCGGACGGGGATGCGAGCGCGCCCGTACTACTTCGTCGCGCTCTTCACCGGAGCGCTCTTCCTGGCGTTGCCCATCGGCCTCGCGATGCGCGACGCGAGGATCGTGGAGCTCTGTCGAACCATCTCGGCTCCACCTCGCGAGATGGGCCGGTGCATGAGGGGCAGAGGATTCGCGGACGACGGCTGCTACGGGCTCGCTTCCGGCGAAGCGACGGCGTGTCACGCGGCGGAGAGTGCGTGCGACTCGGAGCTCGCGCCCGAGGCGTTCCGTCGCTGCGTGACGGGGCAGACCAGCTCCGCGAAAGTCGCGGTGTCGGCCGTGCTTCCGGTGGTCCTCCTCGTCATGGGCGCATGGTGGTGGGCCGCCGCGCGCAAGAATCGCCGCGATCTCGAGCGCATCCTCGAACCCGGCGGTCTCCGACGCATCGCGATCGAGCATCAACGCGGGTGGCTACGACTCCGTGCGTTCGCGACGGATGGATCCGAGGCACGGTTGCTGGTCACACCCGAGGAGGCCCCCGCCCTGCTCGCCGTGATCGCCGGGGTGCACGGTCCTCACGTCATCGACGCACAGGTCTGGTGAATCGTGCCGCGAACGCCGTCGCACGTCATCGAGGCTCGGAGCAGCTAGCCCGGCGAGAGAGAACGTGATCCCGATTCGGGTTCACGTACCGCGAAGCGAAGGGTGTCTCGCGACGCTTTCCTTCGTCCTTTCGGGCGAGCGCAGCCAGGTACGGAACATGGTTACGACGTAGGCGATGCGCGTTCTTCCTTCGCTCGTCTTCCTCTTCCTATGCCTCACGGCGTCGGGTTGTGCCGCACCGGCCGACGAGCTCGACGAGGGCTCGGAGGCGTCGGCCTACTCGACGTCGGCGACGGCCCTTCGCGCGTCGACCGACCCGATCGAGATCCAGCTCGCCTCGGTCGAGCGCGTCCTCGGGCTCGGCCTCAAGTCCATCACGCTCTGGAACCGAGACACCGAGACCAACGGTCGCGATCTCTGGATGACCATCGCGAGCGCAGACGGGACCGTCACCCGCGCGTGGCGGACGCGCGAGAACATCCTCGACGTGAAGTCGGTGCAGTTCACGACGGGGCGCACGCGACTCATCGGGGAGGAGCACACGTTCCACGGCTCGACGTACGAGGGCGAGCGCACCGCCTCGAAGACCGAGTTCTGGCTGGACGTCACGCTCGACACCACGGACGGCGGCATCGGCCCGCGACTCGGCCTGCAGAAGCGGTGGCTCGGCGGCGACGACCACGTCTACACCGTCGACGCCACGACCGATCCGCTCTCGACCCTCATCGGGCAGATCGACGCGATGGAGACGGCCATCGGCTCCGCCTCGCGCGCACGCCTCCTCACGCTCGACCCGACCCACGGCCGCGACCGAAACGGCAAGAAGCTCGTGCTCGTCCTCGTGGACGGCGCGGGCTACCGCGTCTTCCCGCTCGCGCTGAGCGTGAACCGAGCGAGAAACCTCGGCTTCGCCGGCGTCGCCGAGCTCGCCTTCGACGTCATCGAGCAGGCGCCAGATTCCCGCGAGACGACCAAGCGCTACGCCGTCCGCTGGGACGAGACGCGAACGCCATCGATCCAGCTCGTGCCCTGAAGCCCTGAACGCGCCGGCCGAGACGGCGTGAGCTCATTCCTCGAGGAAGTGCTCCGGGTTTGCCTCCCCCCCCGCGTTCCCGTGGGCTGCTCCCTGGGCGGCGCCGAACCATGCGAGACTCACGCCCATGCTCCGTCGCGCGCTCCTCGCGTCCTCCGTGGTGGCCACCCTCGCGGCGTGCGGGCCACCGCCGTCACCGCCGCCGCCGCCGCCCGTGGACCCCATCGCGACGCCCGGCCCGACGAGCACGCCCGTCGTGCGGCCTCCCGAGGTCACGAAGCCGAGACCGAAGGCCGGCACCCGTGAGCGGATCGCGGCGCGCCGCGACGACAGCGACAGTTGGGACAAGATGCTCGTCGCCGGCGGACGGCTCTGGATGTTGACCGAGGTGAACCGCTGGACGAGCGGGCCGATGTACGTGCCCGCCGCGCGCCTCCTGTCGATGCCGGCCTCGGGCGGCGAGCTCGAGAAGCACATGGACCTCGAGGGCCTCGCCGCGATCGCAGCGGACGACGCGTCGCTCTGGGTCGCCGTCACGCGAGACCTCGGGGCGATGAACACGCCGCGAGCGAAGAGCCCGACGGGTCGCATCTTCCGGATGCCGCTCCGCGGAGGCGCGCCCGCGGACGTCGTCACCGGCATCGAGCCGAAGCAGATCGCGGTCGATCGCGAGCGCGTCTGGTTCGACGGCTTCGTGGTGCCGAAGCAGGGCGGGACGCCCGCGCCCTCGGGCGTGAAGGCGCCGCTCGCGATCGCGGTCGACGACGAGAGTGTCTTCTTCACGAACAAGGGAGGGAAGATCCTCCGCGTCGCGAAGACGGGAGGGGCACAGACCGTCCTCGGTCAGGGCCTCCCCGACGAGCCGAGCGCCATCGCGCTCGACGACACCCACGTCTACGTCTCGGCGGTCACGTGGACGTCCAGCGCGACGCAGGAGCAAGGCGTCGTCGCGCGCGTCCCGAAGGCCGGTGGCAGCGTCGAGGTGCTGGCGAAGGGGATCGCCACCGCGCGTGGCTTGTGGGTCTCGGGCGACGATGTCTTCGTCGTGACGGGTCGCTCCGGTCGTCCGGGCGCGGTTCTGCGGATCCCGAAGACGGGCGGCGAGCCGGTGCGCATCGCGGAGGACGGTACGCTCGCCCACGTCACAGTCGACGAGGAGGGCATCCTCTACACGAGCGACGGCACGTTCCAGAAGGAGCCGTTCGCGCGGCTCACCCCGCCGGTCGTCTTCCGCGTGTGGCGGTGAACATCAGTGGCGACGCCGATCGCGGGCGCAGGCTCGCCCTTGCGCGGACATGTCGCCCGGCGTAGAGCTTGCCGACCAGGAGGAGCCGCCGTGCGTCGACCCGTAAGAACGTGCATCGTCGCTCCCGCCCTCGTGGCGCTCCTCGCGGTCAACGCCCCCGGCTGCAGCGACTCGCCGTCTCCGGGCGTGGCGAGCGCGGGCGACGGCGGCGCCCCCCCCGTCACGGGGACCCCCGGGTCGTCCGGGAGCTCCGGCGACGGTAGCTCGGGCGGCAGCTCAGGCGGGAGCTCGGGTGGCGCCTCGGACGCGGGCCGGACCCCTTCGGATCCCGCGAAAGGCGGTCCGTTCACCGCCGGGTCGGCGACGGCGTCCGTCCCGGCGACGGGGACCACCGACGCGCTGACGCTGGAGGTCAGCTACCCGACGACCGGTCCGGCGCCGGGGCCGTTCCCGGTCGTCGTCTTCGCGCCGGGGTTCCTGACGCCGGCCGCCGCGTACACGCCGTACGCGACACGGCTCGCGACGCACGGGATCGTCGCCGTGCTCGTCGAGTGGGCGTCGGGGGCGTTCGACGGCGACGTCGCGAGGGATGCGCAGAACCTCGTCGCGGCGCTCGGGTGGGCCGGCGCACCGAGCGGAGGCCTCGTCGGAAAGATCGACGCGTCGCGAGCGGGCGTCATGGGGCACTCGCGCGGCGCGAAGGCGGCGGTGCTCGCGGCGCTGGTGAACGGAGGCATCAAGGCGGTGCTCGGGCTCGATCCGGTCGACACCAAGCCACCGACCTGCAACGACACGACGAAGTGCCCCGACGCGACCGAGGCCATCGGGCAGCTGAAGGTCCCGAGCGCGTTCCTCGGTGAGACGCTGGACGGCAGCCCCGGGTCGACCGGTCAGGCGTGCGCGCCTTCGGCGGACAACTTCACGACGTTCTTCGCGGGCGCGCCGTCGCCTTCGCTCGAGGTCACCGTCGCGGGCGCGGGCCACATGAGCTTCGTCTCCGATCTCGCGGCGTGCGGGCTCACGTGCACCTTCTGCCAGACGCCGACGCGCTCCCAAGCGGACGTGCTCGACGTGGCGTACGCGTACACGACCGCGTTCTTCCGCCGGCACCTGTTCGGGGAAGCCGCCTACGACGTGTACCTCACCGGCGCCGAAGCGCAGGCGCGCTGGGTGACACCCGGCATCGTGACGCTTCGCAGCAAGTGACGCGTGCGCGCGAGATCAGCCGAGCAGCGAGCGCGCGATCACGATCCGCTGCACCTCGCTCGTGCCTTCGTAGATCGTGGTGACGCGCGCGTCGCGCAGGTGTCGCTCCGCGCCGAACTCGCGCGTGTAGCCGTAGCCGCCGTGGATCTGCACCGCCTTGTTCGCGATGCGGTTCGCCATCTCGCTCGCGAAGAGCTTCGCCATCGAGGCCTCGCGCGAGAAGGGCCGGCCCTGCTCCTTCAACCACGCGGCGCGCATCGTGAGCATGTCCGCCGCGTCGATCTCGACCTGCATGTCGGCGAGCTTCCACTGCGTGCCCTGGAACTCGGCGATCGGCTTGTCGAACTGCCTCCGATCCTTCGCGTACGAGACGCTCTCCTCGAGCGCCGCGCGCGCGATGCCGAGCGCCTGCGAGGCGATGCCGATGCGACCGCCGTCGAGGGCCATCATCGCGACCTTGAAGCCGCCGTGGAGCGTCCCGAGGAGCGCCGAGCGCGGCACGCGGCAGCCGTCGAAGACCAGGCTCACCGTGTTCGAACCGCGGAGGCCCATCTTGTCCTCGGCCTTGCCGATCTCGAGCCCTCGGGTCCCACCCTCGACGAGGAAGCACGAGATGCCGCGCGTCCCCGGGAGCGTCTCGCGGTCCCCGGTGCGCGCCCAGACCACGAAGACGCCGGCGTGGGCGCCGCTCGTGATCCACTGCTTGCCGCCGTCGAGGACCCAGCCGTCGCCATCCTCCTTCGCCGTCGTGCCCATCGCGCCGGGGTCCGAGCCTGCGCCGGTCTCCGAGAGCGCGAACGCTCCGGCCGCATACTCGCCGCTCGCGAGCTTCGGGCAGTACGTCTGCCTCTGCTCGTCGGACCCGAAGGCGGCGATCACCTCGCCCACCATGTTCGTGACGGCCATCGTCACCGCCGTCGACGCGCACGCGCGCGCCACCTCCTGCATCGCGAGCGAGTAGGAGACGACCCCCGCGCCCGCGCCGCCGAGCTCCGGCGCGACGTTCACCGCCATGAGCCCGAGGTCGGCGAGGCCCTTCAGGAGCTCGCGCGGGAAGCGCTCCTCCTTGTCGATCGTGCTCGCCTGCGGGGCGATCACACGGCTCGCGAAATCGCGCGCCGCCTTCTGGACCATTCGCTGCGTCTCGTTCGGCTCGAACAACATGGGGCGGCTCCTCCCGGCGCGATCAGAGCGAGAACGTGACCTTGGCCGCGTAGCTGCCGGGGCTCGGCAGCTTCACGTCCTCGAGCGCTTTCACGACGCACTCGACGAGCGAGGCGGCCTCCTTCGACGGCGGCACGACGCCGATGCCGTGGAACTTCCCGTTCTTGCCGTCCGGCTCGACGTAGGCGGTGACCTTGAAGTCCCCCTTCACGCCGGCCTTGCACTTGCCGATCTCCTTCTGGGCGTCCTTCGAGTCGTCGACGGCCTTGGTGACCTTGTCCGCGCCCCACGACGTCGGCGCGCGCTCACCGCCCGGCCCCCAGCCGAAGCCGTGGCGCACCTCCGCCTCGCCTCCCTCGGGCTTCGGCCACTGCGCGGACGAGAACACCTGCAAGATGCACTTCTCCGTCTCGTGGTCGCCGAGCGAAGAGTCCTCGAAGTGCGACCAGCGCACCTTGCCGCCCTGGTCGATGCGCATGAAGACCTTCACGTCGCCGCTCAGGTACTCGACGCGATCGCGCCCCTGGACATGGCACTTCTCGAGCGGGTTCTGGAGCTTCGCGAACACCTTTTCGACCTCTCGCTGGTCGATCGACCCGAGCTCCTGCTGGACCTGCGGGAGCGGCTTCTGCCTCGCGCTGCGCTGCGGGGAGTCCTCGGCCTGGTCGGCGACGGGGGCCTTCGCCTCCTCCTTGCCGCCGCAGGCGACGAGGACGGACGACGACGCGATCGCGAGGATGATCTTCTTCATGGGACGCTCCTTCAGCCCTTGAGGAGGCTCGCGGCGATCACGATGCGCTGGATCTCGCTCGTGCCCTCGTAGATCTCGGTGATGCGCGCGTCTCGGTAGTGCCGCTCGACCGGGAACTCCGTCGAGTACCCGTAGCCACCGTGGATCTGGATCGCCTTGTGCGCGATGCGGGTCGCGGCCTCGCTCGCGTAGAGCTTCGCCTCGCTGCTCTGCATCGTGTGCTTCGTACCCTTGTCCTTCATCGTCGCGGCACGCCACGTGAGGAGGCGCGCGGCGTCGAGCTCCGTCGCCATGTCGCTGAGCATGAACTGGATCGCCTGGTGCTGCGCGATCGGGACGCCGAAGCTCTTCCGCTCCTTCGCGTACGAGACGCTCACGTCGAGCGCCGCGCGCGCGATCCCGAGCGCCTGCGAGGCGATCCCGATGCGTCCGCCGTCGAGCGTCGACATCGCGACCTTGAAGCCCTCGCCGACGTTGCCGACGACGGCGCTGTCCGGGAGCTTGCAGTTCTCGAAGAAGACGGTGCACGAGTGCGCGCCGTGGATCCCGAGCTTGTGATCCGGGTTCGCCTGCGTGTACCCGGGCGTGCCCTTCGGGACGACGAAGGCCGTGTGCTTCACGCGCGGGCCGCTCCGGTCCGTGATCGCGAAGACGAGGATGAAGTCGGCGTGCGGGCCGTTCGTGATCCAGTTCTTCGCGCCGTTCAGGACCCAGCCGCCAGAGACCTTTTCCCCCGACGTCGCCATCGTCTGCGCGTCGGAGCCGCTCATCGGCTCCGTCAGGCCGAAGCACCCGAGCTTCTTGCCCTGCGCGACCGGCGTGAGGATCTCGTTCTTCAGCGAAGGCGAGCCGTACTTGTTCAGCGGATCGCAGAAGAGCGAGTTGTTGACGCTCATGATGACGCCGCTCGAAGCGCACGCCGCGCTGATCTCCTCCATCACGAGCGCGTAGCTGAGCGTGTCGAGCCCGGCGCCGCCGTGCTCCTCCGGCACGGCCATCCCGAGGAAGCCGAGCTCCGCCATGCGCGAGACGATCTCCGCTGGCCAGCGGCCCGACTTGTCGATCTCGGAGGCCTTCGGCGCGATCTCGCGGGCGGCGAAGTCACGGGCGGTGTCGCGGACGAGGCGCTGCTCTTCGGTGAGGTCGAAATCCATGTCAGCGTCGCTCTTTAGTGGGGCCCACCGCCTGCGGCAAGCCTCGACGCCGTCTTCGGGAGCGGCGCACCGCGCGGTGCGTCAGTGACCTGCCCGCGCCGCCATCGCGACCTTGAAGACGACGAGGCCGGCGAGCGCCATCACGATGAGGAAGATGACGAGCATCGGGATCGACAGCTTCTGCGCCGCCTTCTTCTGGGCGCGGAGCTCGGCGGGCACGAGGAGGACCTTGGCCTTGATGCGCGCGAGGTTGAGGACCACCTTCGCCTTGCCGAGGAACACGTCGTATTCGTCGGGCGTGATCTCGAGCGGCTTCTGCCAGCGGAGCTCGTGGAGGAGGGCTACGTGCTCGTGCGTCCGGAGCTCCGCCGTCTCGCCGACGGGGTCGACCGTGCCGGCGATGACGATCGCGTAGCCCTGACGCCGCGGCACGAGCCGGAGGTTCTGCCTCGCCTGGGCCCCGCCGCCGGTGGACGGTCCCTCGGGCGTGCTGAGCTCGACGACGTAGTCGCCCGCGCCCATGTGGAAGCCGTCGAAGCCGTCCGTCACCGCCTCCGCGAGCGACGCTGCCTGGTTCGCGATCCGAGTGCGGAGCTCCTCGAGCTCTCGACGGGCCACCACGACCAGCGAGCCTATCAGAGCCGCTCGAGCACGACGAGGCCGGGGACCTCCGCGGCGGACCTTTCCACGAGGTCCACGAGGCGGGCCTTCGGGCGGATCGCGACCCGGACGGTGGCCTCGCGGAGCAAGGCGGCGTCGAAGACGTTGTCTCCGAAGGCCGCGTGGAGCGGCCGCTCTCCGAGCTGCTCGCGGAGACGGGTGACCTTCCCGGGCCCGTAGGGGATCGGCCGGAGGACCGCAGCCTCGATCCGGTCGCCGGAGACCACCTCCTGGGCGGCCACCACGCGCGAGGGGTCGATCCCTACGACCTTCGCCGCCTCGAGGACGACCGCGCGCGGGCTCGCGCTCACGAGATGCACGGGGAGACCGCGCTCGCCCGCCCAGCGGACGATCGCGATCGCCTCCTCGTGCAGGCGCGCCGCGAGCCCCACCTCGCGGACGACGTCCGCCGCGAACGCTGCCTGCTCTTCGCTCGTCCAGCCCGCCGTCACCCACGTCATCACCTCGCAGACGCGCTCCTCCGGGAACGCCCCGCCGAGGTACGCCGCATGGATGGCGTGCGCGATGTGCGAAGCCCCGCCCGTCGCGTCGAGCCCGTGCTCCACCGCCTCGCGGGCGAGGGCGACGCGCGCGCCCTCCGTCACCCGTCCGCTCGCGAGGACGGCCGCGAACCAGTCTTCGCCTACATCTCCCGACCAGAGGGTGCCGTCGCCGTCGAAGGCGATCGCCCCGTTCGTGGCGCGCTGCGCCGCGGCGTCGATGCGCGAGATCACGTCGGTCACGGAAGTCCCGGGAAGCACGACGAGGAGCATAACGCGCCCGAGGTCCGCGGCGGGAAGCGGTTCTCCGAGCGGGGCGTAGGACAAGGAACGTGATGGACAAGGCCAGGTTCGGGGTGGTCATCGCATCGGCGCTCTGCGCCCTTGCCGCGTGTGGGGGAGCGAAGCAGACGGGCCCGGCGGCGACCGCGGGGGGCGGCGTCGCGAAGGCCGAAGCGGGGTGTGGCGCCTCGAGCGCCGTCGTGCCCATCGGCTCGCCGTCGGGGAGCTCGACCGTCGCGCTCGCGCGGGTCTCGGGTCGTCGCGTCGCCTTCGTCGCGGACGAGGACGCGAAGGCGATCCTCACCGTCGATCTCGACACGCGCGAGCAGCTCGCACAGACCTCGCTCGGCGCGCGTCCCGGTCAGCTCCTCGTGACGAAGGACGGGCGCGTGCTCGCGACCGTCCGCGAGGGCTCGAAGGTGCTCTCGCTCGCGGCCACGAGCGCGACCGCCCCGCTCGCGACGCGCTGCGAGGCGACGACGCCGGTCGAACCGATCGCGATCGCGCTCACGCCGGACGACGGGACGATGCTCGTCGCGAGCGGCTGGGGCGCGGCGCTCTCCGCCTTCGACGCGGCGACCCTCACGCCCCGCTGGACCGCTCCCCTCTCCCGCGAGCCGCGCAGCGTCGTCGTCTCCGACGACGGCACGACCGCGTTCGTCTCCCACGCCGTCGGGTCGCAGGTCAGCACCGTCGACATCCGCGAGGGCAACTGGCGCGCGGTGTCGACCATCCCGCTCCGCGGGCTCCAGCCGTCGACGCTCGACCTCCTCGAGCAGGAGCACGCGACGCCGGCCTCGTCCGAGCCGAGCACGAAGGCCCACGCGCGAGCCGTGATGGCGATGCGCGCCGAGCGCGACAAGGGGAGGCCGAGCTGCCAAGGCTTCACGCTCGCGAAGGCGAAGGTGGTCCCCGGTCGCGTGTTCGCGCCGGAGGTCTTCGTCGACCCGGGGAATCTCGACGAGCGGCCCGACGGCTACGGCGACGTCCACCAGGACACCGAGGTGCCCAACGTCGCCGTCCTCGACGAAGGGACGAAGACGCCCCTCCTCACGAGCGTCGCCCTCGACGCGATGGGGAGGAGCTCGCGCCAGCGGAAGATGGCCTCCGCGGATCCGCGCACGACGCGCCCCGAGTGCCTCCTCCCGCGCGCCGCGGCGATCGACACGACGACGCGCTCGCTCCTCGTCACGTGCTTCGGGATCGACGCCGTGGTCGCCTACGACGCGGAGAGCCCGGCTCCCTTCCGGGCCGAGAAGCGGCGCTGGACGGTGGGCTCGGGACCGAGCGGCGTCGCGATCGACGAGGAGAAGCACCGCGGCGTCGTCTGGTCCCAGTTCGACCGCACGGTGACGACGTTCCCGATCGGCGGGCGCGAGATGGTCGACGAGCGCACCGCGCCCACGACGGTCGCGCGGACCGCCCTGCCCCCGCTGAAGGACAAGCTCCCCGCCGAGTACGCGCTCGGCCGCGTCCTCTTCCACGCCGCGGGCGATCTGCGCCTCTCGGGCGACGGCCGTGCGTGCGCCAGCTGCCATCCGGACGGACGCGACGACGGGATCACCTGGGCGACGCCGGAGGGACCGCGACGCTCGATCATGCTCGCCGGCAAGGTGACCGCGACGCCGCCGTACTCCTGGAACGGCACCGAGCACACGATCGCGAACCACCTCTCGAGCACGTTCGACCGCCTCTCCGGCAACGGCCTCCACGGCATCGAGCTCGACGCGCTCGTCACGTTCGTATCCCAGATGCCGCCTCCGCCCGCCAGGACGATCGACGCCGCCGAGCGCGCGAAGGTGGAGCGTGGCCGGCAGGTGTTCGCCTCGAACGAGACGAAGTGCGCGAGCTGCCACGCGGGGAGCGACATGACCGACGGGCGGAACCACGAGGTCGCGAGCAAGCACAAGGCCGATCGCGCGACGGCGTTCAACACGCCCTCCCTCCGCTTCGTCGGCGGCACGGGGCCGTACTTCCACGACGGACGCTACGCGTCACTGAAGGAGCTCCTCGACGCGACCGACGGGACGATGGGAAAGACGAAGCACCTGGCGGCGGCCGATCGCGACGCGCTCGAAGCCTTCCTGAGGACGCTCTGATGCGCGTCCCCCTCGCGCTCCTCGCCGTGGCGACGCTCGCGCACACGACGCTCGTCGCGGCTCTGCCCGCGGCTCCGAAGAAGACGTATGCCGAGCTTCCGCTCGCGAGCGTCCCTGCCCCGCCGGCGAAGCCCGTCCGGTGGGTCGGCGGACACGAGCGAACGCCAGGCTTCCAGGTCGTGCGGGTGCCGACGGGGGACGGCCCGAACGGCGTCGAGATCTTCGGCTCCGCCGACGAGCGCAAGGCGATGCAGGCGGGGACCTCCGACAACCTCGAGAGCTGCTTCGCCGACGCGGAGCAGAGGTCCGGGTGGACGCTCGGCGAGCCCCGGATGATGATCTGGGGAGGCGACGGCGAGACGACGAAGGCGGTCCGCTCCGAGAAGCTCGTCGAGACGGAGGATCACGAGAAGGCGACGCTCGAGATCGTCGACGCCTGGGTCGACGCGCGGACGGGCGGCGCGAAGCTGATCGGCAAGACCTCCGTGCCGCTCGTCCGCGTCGGCGGAGCCCTCACGGAGGTGCGTGTCTACGCCGCGCGCGCGGAGAGCGGGTCGGCGAAGGACGTGCACGTCGTCGTGAAGCGCGACGGGCCTCGCCTCCTCTCCGGCTTCCCGTTCCAGGTCGAGCGGGCCACGAACGTCGCACACGGGCAGTGCACGCACGCGCACGTCGTCCTCCACGGGACGAAGGCCGCCGGGGATCTCGCGATCGTCAAGACGACCATCCGATTGCCCGACCTGAAGGAGAGGGAGGAGAAGGCGAACGACGACGAGCTCCCGTCCGTGATGACCGAAGTGCGCACCCGCGAGCTCGAAGTGCAGCTCGGCGCGAGCCAGACGTCGGGGGACAAGGCGCCCCTCGTCAGCGTCAGCTTCGGGTGGTCGGGGCGCGAGCAGACGGCGGACGTGGCGCTGAACGGGACCGTCCGGTCGCGGGGCAAGCGCTTCAAGAAGTGACCGGACGCGGGTCGCCGCGGATCCGGCGCCGGGCGACTCCGCGCGCGGCACGATGCGGGCAACACCTCGACATCACGACGAAGTACTGATGTAGGTATACGTGGTCTGGGTCGTGCAGACCCGAGGGCCATGCGCTCCCTTCCCCTTCTCGCCGCCCTCGTGCCGCTCCTCGTCGCCTGCGGCGCCGAGACCATCGACCCGCTGACCGCCGAGGATCCCGTGAACGGCGCGGCGGAGGGGTCGGCCCCGCCCGAAGGTGCCGGCGGATCCGGCGCGGCGACGGCGAGCGAGCCAGGCGCGGCGGGCGGCGCG
>JALHPN010000098.1 GCA_022842465.1 Polyangiaceae bacterium
GGCGCCGCGTCGAGGGCCGTGGGGGGCGCGAGCGCGCCGCTCGGAGGGCCGGGAGCCGCGCTCGGGGACGACGTCTGCCGTGTGCGGACCAGGGCGACGCCGACGCCGGCGAGGGCGAGCAGGGGCACGGCCAGGAACGCGAGCAGGAACACCGTCGCGCGGCTCGCCTCGGGCCGCGCACGGATCTTCGCCTCCTCGCGCGCCGGTGGGCTCGACGGCACGAGCGCGGCCTCGAGCTCCCGCGTGAGCTCGCCCATCGACGCAAAGCGTTGCTCGGGGAAGGGAGCGAGCGCGCGAGCGAGGATCGCCGACACGCCGAGGGGCAGACCCGTCTCGGTCGCCGAGAGAGGCGCCGCCGGCGCGCGCCAGTCGCCCATCCGACCGAAGCCGGGGCTGACGTCGTCGGGGTGCTTGCCGCCGAGCGCCTCGTACGCGACGAGCGCCCAGGCGAACTGGTCCGCGCGCCCGTCGATCGTGCCGCCGCGCCACTGCTCCGGCGCGATGTACCGGGGCGTCCCGAGGATCTGACCCGTCTCCGTGCGGCCGCTCGACGCCGGCGCGTCCGTCGGTATGCCCGTCGCGCGCGCGATGCCGAAGTCGAGGAGCTTCGTGGTCCCCTGCGGCGTGACCATGATGTTGTCCGGCTTCACGTCGCGGTGGACGAAGCCCGCAGCGTGGACCGCGGCGAGCGCGCGCGCCACGTCGAGGAGCCAGGAGAGCCGGAGCGTGACGGGCGCGCGCGACGCCGCGAGGCGGAAGGTCTCCCCCGAGACGAGCTCCATCGCGAGGTATGCCCGGCCGTCCTCGTCGCCGGCGCCGTAGACGGCGACGACGCCCGGATGGACGAGAGCCGCCGCGGCGCGGCCTTCCCGGACGAAGCGCGCGCGAAGGGACGGCTCCGCGTTCGCCTCCGGCGAGAGGACCTTCACCGCGACGGGGCGGAGGAGCGAGCGATCCTGCGCGCGCCACACCTCTCCCATGCCGCCCTTCCCGAGGAGCGCCTCGATCACGTACCCGCCGACGATCGCGCCGGGCTGGAGAGGGGGAGGGCCGCTTGCCTCGTCCACGGGCGCTCAGCTCGCGGCGACGACGGTGTTCTCGAGCCGCCCGAGGCGGTCGATCTCCAGGACGACGACGTCGCCGGGGCGGAGCCACTGGTCCTTCGTGATCTTCGAGCCGTTCAGCTCGAGGAAGCAGCCCGTCCCGCACGTGCCCGAGCCGATCACGTCGCCGGGGTAGAGGGTGGCGCCGTAGCTGGCGCGCTCGAGGATCTGCGCGAAGGTCCACGTCATGTCCTTCACGTTCCCGGTCGACACCTGAACGCCGTTCACGAACGCGCGCATGCCGAGGTCGAAGCGGAGTCCGTTCGGCGTCGCCTCCGCGCACTCGCGGAGCTCGTCCATCGTCACGAGCCACGGGCCGAGCCCGGTCGCGAAGTCCTTGCCCTTGGCGGGACCGAGCGAGAGCTTCATCTCGTCCATCTGCATCACGCGGGCGGAGAAGTCGTTCATGATCGTGAGGCCGAAGATCAGCTCGTCGGCGCTCGAGGCGGACACGTTCCGCGCCTCCCTCCCGACGACGATCGCCGCCTCGAGCTCGAAGTCGAGCTTCTCCAGCTGACGGGGCATCACCTCGAAGGGACCGGGGCCGATCACCGCCTGGTGGTTCGTGAAGTAGAAGACCGGGAACTCATCGAACTCCGGGATCATCTCGAGCCCGCGGTTCCGCCTCGCCGTCTCGACGTGCTGGCGGAACGCGTAGCCGTCGCGCATCGACGGCGGCCGCGGGATCGGCGCGAGCAGCTTCACGCCCTCGGCGGGGACGACGACGTCGGCGGGGAGCTTCTTCTCCTCGTGCAGCGCGACGAGCGCTCGCGCCGCCTGGAGCCCTTCGGCCCCGGCCTGGACTAGCTCGAGCACCGACCCGCCGGAGGCCGAGCGACCCGCGCGCGCGAGGCCGCGCCCGAGATCGAGGATCGTGCCGAGGTCCTGCCCGACGAGGATGCCGCCGCGTGCGGCGAGGTCGCCCTTCTGCGCGTAGGTGACGAGCTTCATGGCGTGCCGCTCTAGCACGCGCCCGCGCGCGTGCGTTAGGGTGCCGAGCGTGCTCCTCCGATGGCTCCCCAAGGCGGCTTACGGCCTCGTCCACGAGGTCACGCGTCACCTCCTCAAGAGGCCCGTCGTCGGCGTGGTCGCCGTCGCGCGGACGGCCGACGGCCGCTGGCTCCTGGTTCGCCGCGGCGACACGGGGACGTGGGTGCTGCCCGGCGGGACGCTCGAGTGGGGCGAGACGCTGACGACGGGCCTCGGCCGCGAGCTCGAAGAGGAGGCCGGCGTCACGACCTACACGGTCGAGCGCGTGCTCGGCGCCTGGTCGCGGCCCGACCGCGATCCCCGCTTCCACGCCGTCTCGATCGCGGTCGTCTGCACGGTGGAGCCCCCCGAGAAGCCGCCGCTGAACCCGCTCGAGATCCGGGAGGCGCGCCTCTTCACGACCGAGGAGCTCCCTCCCGAGCTCGCGTTCGGGATGGAAGACATCGTCCGCGCCGCGCAGGACGGGACACGCACCGTGCTCGAGTGAGCGCCGCCTTGCGATAGGCTTCGGTCGTGCCCGACGACGCGCGCACCGAGGCAGCTCGTCCGCTCCCGCCGTGGGCGCCGGCGGTGGTGCGTCCGACGCGCGGGGTCCGCTCGCCGCGCGCGATCCGCTGGTACGGCTTCACGGCGTTCTGGGGCCATCTTCGGCACCTCGTGGCGTCGGCGATCGCGACCGACAACATCGACTCGCGGCAGTGGATGATCCCCGAGGCGCCGGACAAGGTGCTCGCGCGCGCGGTCGACGTCCTGGCCGCACGCGGGGCGAGGCGAGGCGCTCCGTCCCTCGCGGAGGCGATGGGGGGAGAGGTGTGGATCGACTTCGTCGCCGACACGGGCGACGACGTGACGGTGAGCGAAGTCGTCGCGCGGCTCGTCGCGGGGACGTACGAGGTCTCCGATCCCGACGATGCCGCAGCGCGTCTCGTCCTCCCGCGGGGAGACGTGCTCTTCCTCGGAGGAGACCTCGCGTACCCGGTCGCGACGGTGCGTGAGATCACGCGGCGGCTCGTCGAGCCCTGGAACGCGGTCTTCGGGGACGGAGCGCACGAGCCGCCCCGCGTCCTCCTGGGGGTACCCGGCAACCACGACTGGTACGACGGGCTCGACGGCTTCGCCCGCCTCCTCCAGGCGCCGTGCGCCTTCGAAGACCGGGGCCCCGTCGACCGCGCGCTCCATCCCGATCCGGACGATCACCCGGTGCTCGCCTGGGCCGAGGCCTTCGCGCGCGGCGACGCGGTGACGAAGCCGTCGGCCCTCGCGCTCGCCGGGTATCTCCCGGTCCAGCGTTCGAGCTACTTCCGGCTCCCGCTCGGGCCAGGGCTCGATCTCTTCGCCGTCGACCGTCAGCTGAAACGCATCGATCCGCGCCAGGCGGCCTTCTTCGCGATGCCGTCGGCGCGTGCGCGCTTCGTCGTCGTACCCGATCCGGCCCGGGCGTGGGGAGAGGTGCGCCTCCATGGGGAGGCCACGCTCGACGCGCTGGGGATCGAGCCTGCGACGCACCCCACGCTGCTCCTCGCCGGCGACATCCATCACTACGAGCGGTCGCACGAAGGCCCGAGCGTGCACGTCGTCGCGGGCGGCGGCGGCGCGTTCCTGCACGGCGCACGCGTGGCGAAGGGCGCCACGTACCCGATCGAGGTCGAGTTCCCCGACCGGCGGACCTCGCGCGCGCTCCTCGCCGAGCTCCCGAAACACTGCACCCTCGGTCGGGCGGGCCTTCTCCTCCCGATGGCCTTCGCGCTGGGCGACGCCGTCGCGCTCGCGGCGGCGCTCGAGAAGGGGCCCGCCGCGGGGATCCCGGCCGCCCTCGTCCTCGCGGCGGTGGTCGCCGTCGGTACGGCTCTGCTCGTGGGGCTCCGGCAGCACAGAGCGGCCAGGGTGGTGCCGTTCGCCACGGTGCTCGGCCTGGCGATCGGAGCGTTGCCGGTGGGCCTCGGCGTCCTCGCGGACGGAATGACGCGGCGCGCGCTCACCCCCCTCGGGGCGGTCTCGCCGTGGGTGGCGTTCGCGTTCGCCCTCGTGCTCGCCACCTTCGTCAGCAGCTTCTTCTTCGGCGCCATGTTGTGGCTGATCGCCCTGCTCGGGCTCAATCACGCGCAGCCTTGGGCGGCGCTCGGATCGCCCGGCTTCAAGCACATCGTGAGGCTCCGGGTGCGAGCCGCGGGCTCGAGGTCGCAGGTCGATGGGTTCGTCATCGGCGTGGCGGACCCTGTCGGCGAACCGTCACCCGTGCTCGTCGACACGTTCCGCTGGGCTCCCTGACGCGGCTCGGGAGGACGCCCGGCCCCCGATCCGCTGCGGCGAGCGCGCGCGCAGAGCGCTCGGCATCCCGAGTGCTAGACCGAAGAGCATGGGCCGCTTGTTGTACGCCGCGATGCCCTTCCTGCTCCTCGGCGCGACGGCGTGCGCCCGGCCGCCCGCTCCCCCGCAGGCCTCCGGTCACTGGACCTACGACGTCGAGGCTCCGGCCGACGGCTCGCGTACGGTCGTCGTCGAGGCCACCTTCGAGAACGCGCGCACGGAGCGGCTCGGCATCGGTCGCGAGGTCGCGCCGTACGTGCGCGACGTGCAGGTCCGTCACGGCGACACGTACCGCACGGTCTACAAGCGAGGCGCCGACTGGTACGAGCCGTCGTGCGCCTCACGCTGCACGGTTCGCTGGCGCGTCGACCTCGGAGAGGTCGCCGCGGGCTGTGGCGACGAGGTCGACTGTGCCCGTCGCGTCGGTGACGCCACGCTCTCTCCGGCCCTCGCCTGGCTCCTCCACCCGTCGCCGAAGTCCGACGTCCCCGTTCGCGTGCGCGTGCACACGCCGATGGCGACCCGCTTCATGACGGGGCTGAACGAGAGTGGCGACGTCGGCGCGGGCTACACGTTTCGCGCGCACGACCTCGACGAGGGCGCCTTCACCGCCTTCGGTCCCATGCGTCGCTACCGCATCGACACGACCGGCTCGGGAGGGCCGGGGACGGCGCGGATCGACGTCGCGCTCGTCGGGGACACGAAGTACGGAATGACGGACGAGGCGATGAAGGCCTGGATCGGCGACGCCGCGAACGTCGTCAGCTCCCTCTTCGGCAAGTTCCCGGTCGACAAGACGACCCTCTTCGTCGTGCCCGCCCCGGGCGAGGACGAGGTCGTGTTCGGGAAGGTCCTCTCGCTCTCGGGCGCGTCCGTCGTCCTGGTCGTCGGCGACCGGATGCAGGCCGCGTCACGCCACGCCGACTGGGTGCTGGTCCACGAGATGTTCCATCTCGGCTTCCCGACCTTCCGCGGCGAGGGCCGCTGGCTCGGTGAAGGTCTCGCGACGTACTACGAGCCGATCCTCCGCGCGCGCGCGGGCTGGACGAGCGAGTCGGACGTCTACAAGCAGTTCGCGCGCAACATGCCGCGCGGGGCGGGGAAGGGGAGCGGCCGTCTACTCCCCCTCGCGCAGCGCGACGACACGGACTCGATCTACTGGGGCGGCGCCCTCTTCTGCCTCGTCGCCGACGTGCGCATCCGCGAGGAGACCCGAGGCCGCCTGTCGCTCGACGACGTCGTCCGCGCGTCGCTCGCTCGCGGCGGCGACGCGACGCGCGTGTGGACGGTCGCCGAGGTCGTGAGGCTGGCCGATCAGGTCACCGGCACGAACGTGGTCAGCGACATGGTGGAGCGTTACGTGTCGCACGGCGATCGGATCGACCTCGAGGGGCTCCTCTTCGCGATGGGCGTGGAGAAGGACGACGGCGGCGCCTTCGCGCTCGAGGACACCCGCCCTCTCGCGTGGGTGCGGAAGGACATCGTAGGCGGTGCCGCCTCCGCGTCGCTCGCCAACCTCGCCGGCACCTCCGACGGCCGCCGCGCCGCCGAGCCCTGATCCGACCCCGAAAGCCTCGTGGCCGTGACCGCGCGTGCGGAGGAGCTCGCGACGAAACGCAGACCACGCGCGCGCACGTCGATACGGCACGAGCTCCCCGGTCTCACTCGTAGAGACCTGCGCGATGCGTGAGTGAGCGGCGGGGCGGCGAGTCCCCGCGCCCGGGGTGCGACGACGAGCGGAGCGCGTCGCGAACCATCATCAGCTCGCCGATGTTCTCCGTGGTCACCATGCCGACGACCCTCCCGTCGTCGAGGATCGGGATGGAACGGCACGCGCAGTCCTCGAGGCGAGCGATGACCGTGCTCAGCAAGTCCGCCGGATGCGCGATCACGAAGCGACGGTCCATGACCGAGTCGACGCGAGCCTCGGACCCTTGCTCGGTGAGCCCCCCGATCAGGCCGCCTCTCGTGAGGATGCCGACGAGCGCCCCGTCAGGAGCGAGGACCGGGAAGTCGACCTGCGAGCCCTCGAGCAGACGTCGAGCCGCGAGGCCGAGCGTGTCCGCCGTGGAGAGCACGCGAAAGTCCGTCTGCATCGCGGCGACCATCGGGAGGCCTTGAAGCGAGGCCTTCGCCTCGACGCCCGCCGCCTCGGCTGCGGCGCCGATCCAGATGAAGAGCGCGATGAAGGCGAGGATCGGGCTGTAGAGCAGGCCGAGGATCCCGAAGATCAACGCGATACCCTGACCGAGCTTCGCCGCCACGCGGGTCGCCGCGACGTAGTCGCGGCCGATCGCCAGCACCGCGCGGAGCGCGCGTCCGCCGTCCATGGGAAACGCTGGGATCAGGTTGAACAGAGCGAGCGACACGTTCACCCACATGAGGCGCGTCAGAAGGGGCGCCGTGCCGACGAGGCTGGGATCGCCGAGCGTCAGCGCCTGGCCCGTAGCCGAGAGAACGCCGAGGAGCGCCGTCGCGATGGCGACGTTCACCGCCGGGCCCGCGAGCACGACGAGGAGCTCCTGCGACGGTTTCTCGGGCATGCGCTCGAGCCGAGCGACCCCCCCGATCGGGAGCAGGGTGATGTCGCGCGTGCGAATCCCGAAGCGCCTCGCGGTGAGCGCGTGTCCGAGCTCGTGCAGGATTACGCTTCCGAAGATCGCCAGCATGAGGCCAACACCGAGCGCCATCGCGTGCACGCTTCGCTCGCGGAGGTACGCGGACGTCGCCACCCACGCGAGGAGCAACACGAACGTGGCATGAACGAAGACGTCGATGCCGAACGCTCGACCGATCTTCCACGACCACTTCATGGGGCGCTCCTTCGACCTCGGCGTCGCCTCACCGGCGTGCGCGGGTATGCGGCCCTCGTGCGAGGCGCGTGCCAGCGAGATGTCCCGGCATCTCGGGCGGCCCGATCGCGGTAAGGACCGCGCCGGGTGCGTCGGGATGCAGAATCGGCGCGACGCTAGCGGACCGCGGACGCCCGCGCGCGTCCGCCGTCGTGCCGACCCACCGAGCGCCTCGTTGGCTTCGGGGGCGCGGGCTCGACGCGCGAGGCTCGCGCGCGTGGCGCATCGCGTGGCGACGCGTCGTGGAGGATCGCGCGCAGCGCGGGAGGCAGCCGGCGCCCCACGGGGTCGCTGGCTCGGACGATGTCGGAGAGCGCGGCGCCGACCGAGCGCACGACGGCGGCGGCCGTCGCGCGGTCGAGGGCGAGGTCGCGCGCGATCCGTCGTTCGCACTCCGCGCGCGAGCCGACCGCGCCTCTGCTCGCCGCCATCCCCTCGGCGAGGCGTCCTCGAAACGCGACCGGGAGCCGCGCGACGAGCTCACGCGCGAGCGGGTCGTCGAGCCCGTGGACGAGCGCCTCCAGGACGATGATGGCCGCGGTCTCGGCCTCGCGATTCGATGCGAGCGCGGCTCCGCTTCGGATCCGAGCGAGCAGCTTCGCCTTCGTCCCGAGGGCGCGCGCGTGACGGCGCCCGAGCGCCGTCCACTCGTCGTAGCGCCGCGTGCGTGCGGGCCCCCCCTCCACGATCTGCCCACGAACGACGCTGGCGACGTCCTCGAGCGTCGCCGAGCGTTCGAGGACGAGATCGTCCAGCGTCACCACGCCGACGATGCGCGTGCCGCGCGTGAGCGGCACGCGGCGGATGTTCCACTCCCGCATGATCCGGATGGCCTCGTCGTGCGGCGCATCGACATCGAGCACGGCGAGCGGGCTCGACATGACGGCGCCGACCTCGGTCTCGAGGGCCGACCTGCCTTCGGCGACGACGCGCAGCGCGAGATCGCGATCGGTGACGATGCCGACAACCTGGCGGCCATCGCTGACCAGGACGCAACCGACGTCGTTCGTCCTCATGGCGAGCGCCGCATGAGCCGCGCTCGTATGCACGTTCTGCACGATGACCCGAGCGTGTCGGTAGGCGTGTAGCGTCGGCGTCATACGCTCTCGGCTTCCTCCCGGCCCGAGCGGGTCGAGCGGAGGCGGACGTACGCGGCGACGCCCGCGCCGCCAGCCGCTCCGAGGAGCGCCCCCGCGAGCATCCCGGATACGCCCGCCGCCGCGAAGATCCCGAGGCCGGCGCCCATGATCGCCCCGGTCACTGCGCTGACAAGCGCCGCCATTCGCTCCGGATGGACCGGGAGCCCTGCCTCACGCCGCTTCGATCGCACGTCCATTGGTCTCCTCCTCGGCGCCTCGCCAGGCGACTTCCGCTGCAGCGAGCGTGCCGCCGAGCCGGACGTCGCACGCGCTGGTGAGCGGGGGGCACCATCACGCACGAGCTGCACGGGCCACGCAGCTCCTGCGAGGCTTCGGCGGCGGGTGTCCGCTCGAGATCCCGTGGGAGGCCGCGCCGCGCGCAGCGGGTGAGGTGGCCCGCGCGTTGCTTCGCCGGACGCGCATGGAAGCCTCGACCGTGATGACGCGCGATGTGATCGTGGTGCCGCCGGAGCTCCCGCTCGCGCTCGCCCACCGGGTGATGGAGCTCGAGCACATCCGCCACCTGCCCGTCGTTCGCGCCGGCTCGCTCGTCGGGATGCTCTCCGATCGCGATCTGCTCGCGCGCGGCTCCCTGCAGGCCGATGGCACTCTCGGCCTGCCGGACGACGCCGTGGCGAGCGCCATGACGCCCACGCCCGTCAGCGCAGAGGTCGATGCTTCGCTGGTCACGCTGGTCCGCCTGATGACGCAGCACAAGGTCGATGCGATCCCGATCGTGCGGGGCCTCAAGCTGGTCGGCCTCGTGACGTCGACGGACCTCCTCTTGCTGCTCGTCGACGCGGCGACGACGACCGACCGCGTGCTTCCGTTCGTGTTCCGGCTCGAGGAGAAGAACGCCGACGTCACGTCATGACGAGCACGACAGATACACGCGTGCTCGGACGCGAAGGCGCTCGGCGACGGAGTCACCGCGCGCGGAGGAACGCGGAGACCTCGACCTGGTCGAGGTGGACGAGGAGCACCACGAAGTCCCCGTCGCGAGCGTTCTCGAGCGCGAGGCGGAGGGACGCCACCTCGGAGTCGGCGAGCGCGACCGCCTCGCCGGGGACGCCGTGCGCGCGGAATGCGCGTCCGTAGACCTCGGAGACCTCGCCCGGTGCTCGCCCGCGGAGGTAGTGCGGCATCTCGCGGAGGATGACCTTGTCGGGGCGCGCCGACGCGAGGACACGCGCGATCTCGTCGAGCTCGCGATCGCCGCGATCGCCGGGGCTCCCCAGGCAGAGGGTCAGCCTGCCTCGGACGGTCCTGCGGAGCTCCTTCACCAGCGTCATGACCGCGCGCACGCCGTCGGGGTTGTGCCCGAAGTCGAGCAGCACGCGCGCGCCGGTCGCATGCGTGAAGAGCTCGGTGCGCCGAGGGTTCTCCGCGGGCGTGAAGGTCTCGAGCGCGCGCACGATGGCCTCGTCGGGCAAGCCCATCGCGGTTGCCGCGGCGACGACGCCGAGCGCGTTGGCGACGTTGAAGCGCGCGGCTCCGCCGAAGGCGAGGGGGATGGAGGTGACGGAGGTGAGGACGTGCTCTTGCCCGCCGCGCACGCGAACCAGCGCGCCCGTGCGCGTGAAGACGACGTCGCCCCCGCCCGCGCGGTGTCGCTCGATCCGCTCGCGGGTGCCGGAGTCTGCTTGCTCGGCGTCGAGGTCGGCGAAGAGGATGACCCGTGCCCGGCCCTCGCGCTCGTAGCTCTCGCCCAGCGCGGCGAGGCGAACGTCCGCGGCGTTGAGCGCGACGGCGCCGGGCAGAGCGCGCGCAGCCTCGGCGGTGACGGCCTTCACCTCGGCCATCGCCTCGAGGTCGTCGATGCCGTAGGAGCCGACGTGGTCGTCGCTGACGTTCGTGAGCAGCGCGACGTCGCACGTCTCGACGGCGAGGCCGCGGCGGAGGATGCCGCCTCGCGCCGTCTCGAGCACGGCGACGTCGACGTCCTTGCGCCGCAGGATGACGCGCGCCGCGGCCGGCCCGGTCCAGTCGCCCTCGTCGAGGACCTCGCCGGCGACCGAGATCGCGTCGCTCGACGCCACGCCGACGCGCTCGCCCGCCTCGCGGGCCACCTTGCCCAGCCACCGGGTCGAGGTCGTCTTCCCGTTCGTGCCGGTCACGAGCGCCACGGGGATCCTCCCGAGCCTCTCCCACGGCACGTCCGCAAGCTCCGGCAGCGCGCCTCGCGGCCACGTCTCGGATCGCGCGCCGAGCCCGATGCTCGCCGCCTCGTCGTCCCAGAGGAACGGGAGACTGCGCCTCCGGGCCTCCTCCTCGAGCGCGAGAAGCCGGGGGCTCCTGTCCCGCGCGAGCATCGCGAGGACCTCCGTGCGCTTCGGCTCGAGGTCGAGAGCCGGCTGCCCGGCCAGGAGGGCGCTCGCCGACATCGCGGCCCACTCGCTCATCTCCGCGCACGCCAGCATCGCGTCGATCGCTTCGGCGTAGGCGAGGACGGTGCCGCCCGCCTGCGGGCGCTCGACGAGCGCAACGTCGGCCGAGAAGCCGAGCGCGACGCGCATGCGGCCGAGCTCCGACGCGTACGTCGCGCGCACGGCGGCGCGGTCCTCACCGTCGGCGAGCGCGAGCTCCACCATGACGAGGGGATGCCTCGCGAGGTGATTCGGCCCCGTCAGGCGGCGCGCGTCGACGTATTGCATCGTGGCCGGCGTCAGTCGTCGCTCTCGCGCGCGAGGCGGACGCCGCGCTCATCCTGGATGACGGCCCTGCCCTCGAGCATTCCCTCGCCGAGCCCGCTGCCCTCGCCGAGGGCCGGCGGCAGCGCGCCGCTCGGCGCAGGCGGGGGGGCGGACCCCGAGGTCCCCGGCTCCGCGCCCGCGGTCTCCGGCTTGAAGTAGATGACCTGCTTCCACGAGCGCGAGATCTTGTCCGCGAAGAGGAGCAGGAGATCGCCGCGGCGCGCCATCCGCAGCGCAGTGTCGATCGCGGCCTGCTCGTCCGCGATCATCTCGAGCTTCTCTCGCGGGAAGCCGCACGCGAGGAGCTCGGCCTCGAGCATGCGCGGGACCTCGTCGGGCGCGCGGCCTCGGAGGTCGTCGTCGCGGCGCACGATGATGTGGTCGAAGCCGCGGCTCACCGCGCGCGCGATGTTCTTCACGTCCTCGTCGCGTCGATCTCCCGGCGCGGCGACGACGCAGATGCGACGCCCGCTGCACTCGAGCCGCTGCGCGAAGTCCGCCATCGCGCTCACGGCAGGAGCGTTGTGCCCATAGTCGAGGACGACCTTGAACGGGAGGTCGCTCCACACGTTCGTACGGCCCGGCACCTGGAAGTACGACGTGTCGAACGTCCGGAGGCCCTGGCGGATGTTCTCGATCCGGACGCCCATCGCGTAGGCCATGACGGCGGCGAACATGGCGTTCTGCACGTTGTGCATCGCCTTGCCCTCGATCGTCGCCGGAATGAGGTGCGTCCAGAGCAAGGGCAGGTGCGTGCCCTTGTCGTAGAGCGTGATCATGTGGCCGTTGATCCCCTCCTCGAGGACGGCGGCGAGGCCCCCCGCGCGGAGGTGCTTTCGCACGAGCTCGTGGCGCGGGTTCATGGTCACGTAGGCGATGCGCGCCGCCTTCGTGTGGTCCGCCATCCGGAGGCACTGGAGGTCGTCGGCGTTCAGCACGGCGCAGTCGGTCGCGACCTCGACCACGATGCGCTTCACCTCGGCGAGCTGCTCGAGCGTCTCGATGCCCTTGTCGCCGAGGTGGTCGGCTTGCACGTTGAGCACCGCGCCGACGTCGCACCTCCGGTAGCCCATGCCGGCGCGGAGCAGGCCCCCGCGCGCGGTCTCGAGGACGGCGAGGTCGACCGAGGGATCGCGGAGGACGATGCGCGCCGACTGCGGACCGGTCATGTCGCCGGCGACGGTCCGCTCGCCGTCGATGTAGACGCCGTCGGTCGTCGTGAGCCCCACCGTGTGCCCGTTCATCTTCTGGATGTGGGCGAGCATGCGGGCCGTCGTGGTCTTGCCGTTCGTGCCGGTGATGGCGGCGATCGGGATGCGCGAAGGGGCTCCCGGTGGGAAGAGCATGTCGATGACGGGGCTCGCGACGTCCCTGGGCTTCCCTTCGGTCGGCGCGACGTGCATGCGGAAGCCGGGCGCCGCGTTCACCTCGCAGATCCCGCCGCCCACGTCGCGGAAGCTCTGCGTGATGTCGGGCGTGATGAAGTCGACGCCGCAGACGTCGAGGCCGATCGCCTTCGCCGCGCGCACGGCCATGTCCCGGTTGTCGGGGTGCACCACGTCCGTGAGGTCGATGGCGGTGCCTCCCGTGGAGAGGTTGCCCGTGCCGCGGAGGAAGAAGGTCTCGCCGGCCGGCAGCACGGTGTCCCTCGTGACGCCCTTCGCCGACATCAGGCGCGCGGCCTGGTCGTCGAGCTCGAGCCGCGTGAGGACCTTCTCGTGGCCGATGCCGCGCCGCGGATCCTGGTTCACGAGCTCGACGAGCTCGGCGATCGTCCGCTCGCCGTCGCCGACGACGTGGCCCGGGACGCGCTTGGCCACGGCGACGAGCTCGCCGCCGATGACGAGCATCCGGTGGTCGAAGCCGGCGAGGAAGTTCTCGACGACGACGCTCCGCGCGTGCTCGCGCGCCTTGTCGAACGCCGCGCGCACGTCCTCCTTCGTCGCGAGGTCGAGGGAGACGCCGCGTCCGTGGTTGGCGTCGAGGGGCTTCACCACCACGGGGTAGCCGAGGCGCTCGGCCGCCGAGATCGCGCCCTCGACCGTGCGGACCACGCGCTGCCGCGGGACGGGCAGGCCGAGGTCGCCGAGGATGTGGTTCGTCTCCTCCTTGTCGGAGGCGATCGCGACGGCGATGTGCCCGGTCGCGGACGTCACCGTCGCCTGGATGCGCTTCTGGTACTTGCCGTGACCGAACTGGACGAGGCTGTAGTCGTTCAGCCGGAGCCACGGGATGCCCCGCGCCTCGGCCGCGCGCACGAGCGAGCCCGTCGACGGCCCCAGCTGGCGGCGCTGCGCGTAGTCGATGAGCTCGACGAGCTCGCCCGCGAAGTCGAAGGGCTCGGTCGACGACGCCTGCATCGGCGAGGGCAGGATGCTGTGGAGCAGCTTCAGCGCGAGATCGCCCGCCGCCTCGCCGACGCGCTCCTCCTCGTACTCGTAGACGACGTGGTAGCGGCCCGTCGTGCCCTCCGCCCGCGTCTTGCCGAAGACGACCTGCGCCCCCGTCAGCTGCTGGAGCTCGATCGCGACGTGCTCGAGGACGTGGCCGAGCCAGGTTCCACCGTCCTCGGTGAGGCGCCGGATGAAGCCGCCCTCCACGCCGACCGAGCACTTGTGCGTCTGGAGGCTCGGCAACGCGGCGAGCAAGCGCTCGTTGAAGCCCGGGAGCTTCGCGCTCGGCCAGGCCTCGAGCTCGCCGAGGTCGATGGTGAGACGCATCACGGGGAAGTGCGCGTAGAGGCTGGGGCCGCGGTAGACGCGGCGCTCGAGGAGCTCGATCATGGGATTGGTCACTCCGCCGGTGCGCTCGCTCTGCGCGTCTCGAGGTCGAAGGTCCCGCCGGCCGTGAGCACGTGCAGGCGTACGTTGGTGAGGCAGACCGGGCGCCCCTCCTTGGTCTCGGCGATCGAGGAGTGGGTGAGCTCGGACGCGTCGACGATGGTGATCGCGCCGCCGCCGACGACCGTGAGCACGCGCGCGTGGTCGATGAAGGCGGCCGTGTCCTCGTCGAGGCCCACGCCCACCGCGAAGGGGTTGTAGGCGAGCGCCGTCAAGAGGCGACCGAGGCGGTCGCGCTGGCGGAAGTGCTGGTCGATCATGATGCGGTTCGTGAGCCCGAAGCCGGGCACGAGCGCGACCTTGCCGGCGTGAGGCGTGTGGCCTTCCTCGCCCGAGGCGATCATGTGCTCGCTCAGGATGGCCGCGCCCGCGCTCGTCCCGCCCACGGCCACGCCGCGCGCGTTGGCGCGCCGGATGGCCTTCGCCATCGCCGTCCCGCCGATGGTCGTCGAGAGGCGGAGCTGGTTGCCGCCCGTGACGAAGATGCCGTTCGCGCGCTCGATGTACGAGAGCCACTCGTCCTTGCCGCAGTCGTCGCGCGAGAACAGCGGCAGCGCCTTCGCTTCGTCGGCGCCGAGCTTGCGGAACAGCTTCTCGTAGCGTCGCCCGGTGTCCTCGAGCTTGGACGCCGTCGGGATGACGACGATGCGCGAGCCCTTGCCGCCGGAGACCTCGATGAACCTCCGGAGGATGTCGGCCTGGCCTTCCTTGTCCTCGGCGCCGCCGATGGGGACGATGAAGCCGCGCTTGTGGTGGGCTTCGACTTTCGCTGGGCTCATGACGTTGCGCTCACGGGGCTCACGGGGACGGAGGGGCTCTGCTCGAAGGTGCCGCGCACCACGGGGACGCCGCCCTGGACGAGGAAGCGGCCGAGCGCCATCACGTCTCTCAGGCGTCCGCCGTCGTCAAGCACGGCGAGGTCCGCGTCGGCCCCCACGGCGATCCGGCCCTTCTCGTGGAGGCGGAGGACGTCGGCGACGTTCCGGGTGAAGACCGGCAGGACGTCGGCGAGCGGTAGGCCGAGGTCGACCAGCTCCCGGAGTGTCTCGGCAAGCGCGGCGGGGCGTCCGACGTCCATCCTGAGGAGGCGGCCGCTCGGATCGAACGTCGGGAGGCAGCCACCGCCGTCCGAGCTGCACGTGAGGAGGTGGCGGGGGGCGTCGCTCGCCAGGTAGCGCGCGATCGCGTCGGGCGCCGCGTAGGCGTCTTCGCCGTCCTCGACCGGGAACGCCGTCACGTCGATCGGGACGCCTCGTCGCGCGAGGCCGATCGCCTCGTCGAACAGCGCCGTCCTCCGGTTCACGTGGGTCGGGTAGAAGGTGCTGGGCGGGAGCTCGGTCTCGTCGATCGCGCGGCGCACGAGGGACAGGCCTCGCGGGCCGTCCCCCAGGTGGAGGTGCAGCACGCCGGCCTTGCCGCTCATCATCCCTGCCACATGACAATCGGCGGCGAGCCGCACGAGCTCGTCGAAGGTCGGCTGCGAGGAGCGATGGTCGCTGATGGCGACCTCACCGACGCCGAGGATGGGATCGACGAACAGGATGTCTGCGCGCACCGCTCCCGTGAGCGTGATGGGCGGCACCTCGTAGCTGCCCGTCCAGCAGAACGCCGAGAGTCCCTGCTCTCGCAGCGCGAGCGCGGCCGAGACGAGGTCCCGGACGGTGCGCGTCGTGCCGTCGGTGCCGAGCACGCCGACGGCCGTCGTGACACCCGCGGAGGACAGCTCCGAGAAGGGGACGCGGGGGACGCGCGACGCCGGGCCCGACTCCCCGCCGCCGCCCGTGAGGTGGACGTGCGCGTCGACGAAGCCGGGGATGACGCGCCTCCCCCCCAGCTCCACCTCGAGGCAACCCGGGAGGCCGGTCGTGTCGAGTCGCTCTTCCATCGCGAGCACGCGGCCGCCGCCGAGGAGCAGGTCCCGACGGCCGAGATGGTCGGGCGCGTAGACGTCGGCGTTCCGGAGGAGGGTGAGGGGAGCCATGGCGGGCGGGCTCCTTCCTAGCCGAGACGGTCGCGGAAAGCGCGCGCCGCGTCGCGCCGTCCTACGACGCGGCGCGCGAGGGCGCCGGCAGCTCGACCGCGGCGATCAGGGCCGAACCCGCACGACGAGGTCGTCGTAGCGGGCGGTCGTCCGCGGACGGGAGCCTTTGTGGAGGGCGCCGAGGGAGATCCACGCGAGCCCCGTTTTCCCCGCCTCGAACGCGATATCGTCCTCGAGGGTGGCCTTTCGCGCGAGCTGTCCATCGACGAACACCTCGAACGTCCGCGCGGCCGGGCTCGCCGACAGTCGCACGCAGCGCGTGGTCGTGCCGAGCTTCGCGAGCCCGATGGACTCCCGCCAGTTCTGGCCGACGCCGCCCGCCTGGTACTCGGCCGTCGGCGTGCCGGCCTCGTCGAGATGGACGCCCAGGGCGGACCCCGAGTCGTTGAAGTACACGTGGAAGAGGCCGGTCTTCGACCCCTTTTCGCCCGGCTCTTCCCCCGCGAGCAGCGTGACGAGGAGGTCGACCGTGAGCGTCGAGGTCTTCGCGAACGCCGGACCGTTCGCGGCGAAACGGTAGACGAGCTGCGAAGACTCCCCGTCCGACGCTGGAGTGTCGACGGAGACCCATCGGTCCGCGCCGGCCCCCGCGATCTTGGGGAACGACGTGCCGCCCGGCAGCCAGGTCTCGACGTCGTTCGAGACCGTGGAGCCGAGCAGGGTGACGTCGGTGAAGCGCTCGTCGAGGACGACGACTGCGCCGGCAGGGGCCGCGCCGCAGCTGGGGCGCGCGGTCGTCGGGCTCCCTGCGTCGCCCTCGCTCTCCGCGGCGTCTCCGCCGGACGTCGTGCCCGAGGAGGCGCCGTCGCCCGCGGCCGGGGCTGGGGCCGAAGCGTTCGAGCTCGCTCCTTTGTCCTGGGGGCTGGAGCAGGCGAGCAGGGATGGGAGGAGAAGGACGGCGAGCCGACGCGCAGGAGTCATCGCAGCGCTCTACGAGAACACGGCGGAAAAGCTTCCCGGCCCGCGTTGATGCGCCGCCTCCCTTCCATCGACGCGGTCTGCAGGCAGGCAGGTCTCGCTCGCGGTGGACCGCCGCGCGAAGTCGACGCATCATGTGTCCTTGGTGCTCCTCCGTCGAGTCTCCGCCGCGCGGATCACCCCGCTCCTGCTCGCTGCGTCGATCGCGTGCTCGGGTGCCGGTGAGACGATCGACGAGGGGTCCAACGCGGACGCCTCGCCGCGCGAGGCCGACGTCGCGTCTCCGGACGGCGCCGCGTGGGACGCGGGAGCGACCGTCGACGCTTCGCCGGACGGGGCGCCGGACGCCGGGCCGACGTGCGCGGTGGGGACGTGCGTCGACGGTGACGCGTGCGGGGTGGACGGAGACTGCAAGAGCGGGGCGTGCAGCACCCTCACGAAGCGCTGCGTGACGGCGCCTTCGTGCCGAGGCGTGCTCGGCGCGTCGGGCGTCGAGACGTGCGGGCCCGATGGCCCCGGCGCCGCCGTGGAGAGCTGCTGTCGCTCGCTCCCGCTCCCGACGCGGACGACGCGTCGCCTCGACCGCTACGAGATCACGACCGGGCGCGTGCGCGCGTTCCTCACCGCGCTCGGCGCGACGAACGGCGGCGTGCCGAACGTCCGCGCCTTCGCGAAGGCCCATGCGCAGGCGAACCCGACCTCCCAGCTCGGGACGGTCCTCGCGAGCTACCCGGGCCTCCTCGACGTCCTCCCCGACCAGGCGTCGCCGGCCGCGCCGTTGCCGCTCCCGGTGCACCTCGGCGTCTTCCCGCTCGATCCGATGAACGCGCTCGACGGCTGCTACATGGGGTCGGGCGGCTACGGGCACGCGACGTACTGGCAGCCTTCGAGCGACCTCGCGGGGTACGGGCTCGCCGCGCGCAGGTACGCCCGCGAGACGCTCGATCAGAAGCCGATGAACTGCGTGATGCCGATGATGCTTGCCGCGTTCTGCGCCTGGGACGGCGGCGAGCTGGCGCGGACCGCGGATTTCCGGGAGGTGTGGGGCCGGAACCCGGCCGCGGTCGGCGCCGCGACCGTCTTCGTCCCGTGGAGCGCCGTGCTCGCGGTGGGCGCCTTCAACTGGCGGAACGGCCACGGCGCGGCGTGCTCGCCCGCCGCGTGGCCGGGCTGCATGAACCCGCAGCCCTACCACCACGTCTTCCCCGAGCTCCAGGCGGACGGGCAGCCCTTCGCCCCCGCGGAGGACGACAGCCCCGCCATCGGCGCGCCTGGGCGCTTCGCGGACGACGTCACGAAGGCGAAGAGCGCGAGCGGCGAGGGGTGGCTCGACGTGGGCGGCAACCTGATGGAGGCCGCGTGGCCCGTCGGCGCCGTGAACGCGGGCGCGAACGCGATCGTCGACGTCTGCGACGTGAGCGCGGCGGCGGGCGCCGGGGAAACGGCTTGTGCCAGGCGTGGCCGCGCCGGAGTCCGCCGCTACGCGGGCGCGCTCCCCCACGTGGCGCTCGTCGGGTACAGCTTCGAAGGTCACGCGCGACGAAGCGAGGCGTACCTCGCCTCGCAGGACGGCGCCGAGTCGCGCCTCGTCCCCGGCGATCTCAAGCCGATCACGTTCCAGTACGGCAAGGTCGGCGGCCGCTGCGCCCGGCCGGGGCCCTAGCTAGCTAGTCGCCTTCGCTCTTCGCGAGCGCGCCGGGATCCCTTGGTGGGAAGGGCGACGTGGTCCGAGCACCGCAAGAAGTGGAAGTCCGGGAGCTTCCGGAGCTCTGCAGTGAGGTACGACGCTTGCCACCTCGTTCCTGCCCGCAACGTCGCGGGCGTCTCTCCAGGAGCTGGTCGTCCATGGCGTCGTGCACGCGTTTTGGTTCCGTCGTCGTCTCTCGGGTACGGGTGTCACGCGGAACGTCGACACGAGCGCGAGAGGCGGGCGCGAGCGCGCGCTGCGACGTGAGGGAAGGAGCGCGCCATCCCCCTCGTATGCCGGGTCGGATGAAGCTCGCTCTCCTCGCCGCCACCTCGCTCGCCTTCGGCCTCCTCGCCTGCGCGGCGGACTCGGACGGCCCGAACGGCGCGTCGGAGGACGACTACAAGGTGAAGCCTGGTGGAACGGACACGTCCGCGGGAAAGCTCGTCATCACGTCGCCGGTCCCGCTCCAGGGCCATGACAACGCGCGCGTCACCCTCCCCGCCGAGCAGGGTAGGGCGCCGCGCTCGATGCCCATGGTGCTCGACACGCCGATAGCCACCAAGGAAGGGAACGTCGGCCTCGAGCTCGTCAACCGCTGGGGCATCGTCTCTGCGTCGGCGATGGTGAAGGCCGGGTCGACGGTCACCTACGCCCTCGGAGCCGTCCAGACGAGCGCCGCGGCAGACCTCGCGAAGCTCGCCACGGGAAGCGAGGTCGGCGTGTGGAGGGCGGCCTGGGATGGCGGTTCGACGTTCCGCGATCTGCTCGCGGGGATGTACCCGAGGCCGCTCCCCGCGGGGAAGCTCTTCCACCCGCAGAACGAGCTCGGAAGAATCATCCCGACCATCCCCGGCAGCTATCACCTCTCCTACGGCGTCTTCGACGGGCAGGACGTCGTCGTCGAGGCCGGCAAGATCGCGAACGTGCCGCTCGGCGATCCTTCTCGACGCCGGCTCGGGCTCCTCCGCGCTCCGCTGCGCGAGCTCCCGACCTGCGCGGTGGCCGCGTACACCGAGTCGCCCGACGCGAGGTACGCCGGCGGTCTCCAGGGGTCCGGGTGGGTCACGAACCCGGACGTGTCGCGCGGCGGCCGTCCGATCGTCGGGCAGCTGGTCATGCGCCTCGCCTCCGGCGAGGAACGGCTCTTCGGCGAGTATGTCGGCGATCCGGCGATCACGGTCACGAAGACCGCATACACCTTCTTCCTCCCGCGGGGGCTGGAGGTGCCCGTGGCCGTCGCGGGCAAGCCCGGCGACCCGCCTGCCGTCACGACCTGGGCGCGCCTCGACGTCGACGACGTGGAGGTCACGATGGACGACGGCAGCAAGCGCGTGGTCCGCGGCACGTGGAGCCTCCTCCATGCGAGCGGGTCGCCAATCGTCTCCTGGCCCGGCAAGAGCGGTCAGTTCAAGGTACCGGGCTGCGAAACAGGGACGGGCATCGACTTGCCCTTCGGCAAGTACAAGCTCCTCGTCCGCTACACGCGCGAGGGATTCACGCAGCCCGGGACCGAGACGTACGACCTCGATCTCACGCCGTGACGCCGCCAAGGCCCTGGCCGAGACGGCGTCCGTGCCTGCCTCCTGCGGGAGACAGTCTCGCGCAGCGCGGATCCGGATCATCCTCGGCCAGGGCCGCGTGGACGGGCGAATGTCGCGCGCCGGCGACGCCGGCGTCGCTGGTGCGTCGCTTGCGGACGAACCCCACATGCGCTCGACCATGCTCCGATTCGGCACCCTGCTCCTGATCGCGACCAGCCTCACCGGCATGCTCGGGTGCGCGGCAGAGAGCGACTCCGGAGGCGAGGACGAGGCGACGTCGGAGGACGCGGTACGGACGGCGTCCGCCGTCGCCATGCCGTGGGACGGTCGCCACCCCGACGCCGCGGCCTGGACCCGCTTCACGCGCGAGTCCGTCGCCTCCGTCGGCGAAGGGCTGCTCGGCGAGTCGCCGAGCGACGTCACGTCCTTCTGTCCGCGCTACGAGGGGCTCGACGACGCGGGAAAGACGTCCTTCTGGGTCGGCCTCGTCGCGGCGCTCGCGCGTCACGAGAGCAACTACAAGCCCGCGACGGCGTTTCGCGAGTCGTTCAGCGACTCGTCGGGGAGGCGCGTCGTCAGCCGCGGCCTCCTCCAGCTCTCGGACGAGAGCGCCCGCGGTTACGCGTGCGAGCACGACCGCGCCGAGGACCTCCACGATGCGCGCGTGAATCTCGACTGCGGCGTCCGCATCCTCACGCGCTGGGTCGTCCGTGACGGGCGTATCGCCGGCCAGTCGAGCGGCTGGCGCGGCGGCGCGCGGTACTGGTCCGTGCTGCGGAAAGCGTCGACGCTCGGCCAGATCCGGGCGACCACGCGGGCTCTCGCCGTCTGCCGCTGACCGCGGCCCGCCGAGGAGGTGGACTGGCGTTCCGTACTGCGCGGATGTATCGTATCCGCGTGGCCCTCCGGAATCGTCTCGCCAGGCTCTCGAGCGCAGGGCCGTCGGTGGCGAGCGCCGCGGACGAGATGCCGAGGCTCTTCGGACCGTTGCCGATGCCGTCACCTGCGCCTCGCGCCACGGCGATCCCACCGGAGGACGGGCCGGTCGGCGGCGTCCTCGACGATCTCCGGCGCCGGATGGACGCCATCCTCGTCCGTACGCGCGCGGAGGGCCCGGCTCCGCCGCCGCGCGTGGACTTCGGCGATCTGCCGTTCTGCGCCGAGGACACGCCGGCCGGCCGTCTCCACGTCCGCACCGTCCGCCTCTCCGGCGCGCAGCGTGTCGGTCGCGCGCCGGTCACGTTCGCGAAGACCGCATCCGCGGAGCTCCTCGCGCTCCTCGCGCTCGATCCGCGCCTCGCCGCCTGCGATCCCTCGGGCGCGCTCTACCTCGACACGGAGACGACGGGGCTCGGTCCCGGCGCCGGCACCGTCGCGTTCCTCGTCGGTCTCGCGTTCTTCGACGAAGAGCCCGGCCTCGTCGTCGAGCAGCTGCTCGTCCGCCAGCTCGGCGAGGAGGCGCCGGTCCTCGCCCGCGTCCGCGAGCGCCTCGCGAAGGCCTCGATGCTCGTCACCTACAACGGCAAGAGCTTCGACATGCCGGTCCTCCGTACGCGCTACGTGATGGGGCGCGAGACGCCGCCGCCCGAGCCTGCGCACCTCGATCTCGTCCACGTCGCGCGTCGCCTCCACAAGGGGCGCGGGGTGGGCTCACGCCTCGGCACGGTGGAGCGGGAGGTCCTCGGCTACGTCCGCGAGGACGACGTCCCGTCCGGTGAGGTCTCGGCCTGCTACCTCCACTTCCTCCGGACGGGCGACGCACGCGCGCTCCTCGGCGTCGTCGATCACAACCACTGGGACGTCGTGTCGATGGCGGCTCTCGTCGGGCTCTACGGCGAGCCGCTCGACGGCACGCGCCTCGAAGCCCAGGACCTCGTCGGCGTCGCCCGGACCCTCGCCCGGGCCGGCGAGGCTTCGCTCGCGTTCGAGGTCGCCGACGAGGCCGCGCGGCGCGGTGCGGGACACGACGCGGTCCGCGCGCGCGGCGAGATCGCCAAGGCCCGCGGGGACAAGGCGCGCGCGCTCCTCGACTTCGAGGCCCTCGCGTCGAGCGTCGACGATCCGAGCGTCCGCCTCGAGCTCGCGAAGCTCTACGAGCACCACGCGAAGGACGCCGCGCGCGCGCTCGCCGTCCTCGCGGCCGGCACGGGGGAGACGGAGGTGCAGCGCGCGAAGCGCGAGCAGCGCCTGAAGAAAAAAGCGGAGAGGGCGGAAAGGGCGGCGCCGAGCGGGAAGTTGTGGTGACCGAACCTGTGGTAAATCCGCGGGACCATGGACGGCGCCGATCGGCCTGAACGCGAGCTCTACGATCCCTCTGCCATCGAGCCCAAGTGGCAGCGCGTCTGGGAGGACGAGAAGACCTTCCGCGCCGTGCGCCACCCGGGCCGGCCGAAGATGTACGTGCTCGACATGTTCCCGTACCCGTCGGGCGCCGGGCTGCACGTCGGCCACCCCGAGGGCTACACCGCGACCGACATCGTCTGCCGCGCGAAGCGGATGCAGGGCTTCGACGTCCTCCACCCGATGGGATGGGACGCGTTCGGCCTCCCCGCCGAGCAGCACGCGATCAAGACGGGGACGCACCCGCGCACGACCACGCTGAAGAACATCGACAACTTCCGCCGCCAGCTGAAGGCGCTCGGCTTCAGCTACGACTGGGAGCGCGAGGTCGACACGACCGACCCCGGCTACGTGAAGTGGACGCAGTGGATCTTCCTGCAGCTGTTCAACCGGGGGCTCGCGTTCCAGCAGTCGAACATGCCGGTGAACTGGTGCCCTGCGCTCGGCACCGTGCTCGCGAACGACGAGGTCACCGCCGACGGCAAGAGCGAAGTCGGCGGCTTCCCCGTCGAGAAGCTCCGGATCCGGCAGTGGTCGCTCCGCATCACGCAGTACGCCGACAGGCTCCTCGAGGGTCTAGAGGCGCTCGACTGGCCGGAGACGAAGGCGAAGCAAGCGCACTGGATCGGCCGGAGCGAGGGCGCGAACGTCGACTTCGCGGTGAAGGGCCACGAAGGCGCGACGATCACGGTCTTCACGACGCGCGTGGATACGCTCCCCGGCGCCACCTACGTCGTCCTCGCGCCCGAGCACCCGCTCGCCGTCGCGATCGCGACCGACGCGAACAAGGTGGCCGTGAAGGCCTACGCCGACGAGGCGAACAAGAAGAGCGACGTCGTCCGGTCCGACGCGACGCGCGCGAAGACGGGCGTGCCGACGGGCGCCTTCGCGGTGAACCCGGTGAACGGCGACGAGATCCCCGTCTTCGTCGCCGACTACGTGATCGGGAGCTACGGCTCGGGCGCGGTCATGGCCGTGCCGGCCCACGACGAGCGCGACCACGCGTTCGCCGTGAAGTACGGTCTGCCCATCGTCCGTGTCGTCGCGCAGGCGGACGGCACCGACGTCGACGTCGCGAAGGAAGCCTTCACCGACGAGGGAGTCGCGAACGACGATGCGGTCTCGCGGAGCCGCGCGCCGCTCGAGAAGGGGATGCCGAGCGCGAAGGTGCGCCGGACGATCACCGACTGGCTCGCCGCGCAGGGCAGGGGCGCGTCGAAGATCACCTATCGCCTCCGCGACTGGGTCTTCTCGCGCCAGCGCTACTGGGGCGAGCCGATCCCGATCTACTTCCCCGTCACCTGCGAGGGGGACCCGCGCACGGCCGCCGCGCGCGGCGCCGAGGTGACGATCCACTACGAGAAGCCCATTCCGGTGGACGAGAGCGAGCTCCCGCTCCTCCTCCCCGACCTCGAGGACTTTAAGCCGGGCCAGGATCCGGCGGGCCCGCTCGCGCGCGCGCTCGACTGGCGCTTCTTCCAGAAGGACGGCGTCTGGTACGCGCGCGAGACGAACACGATGCCCCAGTGGGCGGGGTCGTGCTGGTACTACCTCCGCTTCTGCGATCCGCGGAACGAGCACAGCGCGTTGAGCTCCGAGGCGTACGACGCCTGGATGCCCGTCGACCTCTACGTCGGCGGATCCGAGCACGCCGTCCTGCACCTCCTCTACGCTCGGTTCTGGCACAAGGTGCTCTTCGAGCTCGGGATCGTGAAGCACGACGAGCCGTTCACGAAGCTCGTCCACCAGGGCCTCATCCTCGGCACGTCCTTCAAGTACTTCGTGGCGCGGGAGGGCGGCGCCGTCCTGCCGGGGACGACGAAGACCACCACGAACGAGCAGGGCGAGATCCGCGTCGCAGGGACCGGAGAGCTCGTCGACCTGAAGCACGCGACCGAGGACGACGTCGAGCTGGTCGGAAGCAAGACGGTGCACAAGGCGCTCGGCGTCGAGGTCGTCATGGTCGCCGAGAAGATGTCGAAGTCGCTCGGCAACGTCGTGAACCCCGACGACGTCGTCCGTCGCTACGGCGCCGACAGCCTCCGCCTCTACGAGATGTTCATGGGCCCCCTCGAGCAGGTCAAGCCCTGGCAGACGAGCGGGATGGAGGGGGTCCGACGCTTCCTCGAGCGGACGTGGAACGTCTGCCACGGCGCGCTCACCGACGATCCCGCCGCGTACGACCAGGACACGAAGAAGCTCGTCCACAAGACCGTGAAGAAGGTCACCGAGGACATCGACGGCCTCCGCTTCAACGTCGCGATCAGCGCGATGATGATCCTCGTGAAGCACCTCGGCGGGATGCGAGGAGCGGCCCCGCGCGACGCCGTGAAGGCGCTCGTGCTCCTCGTGTCGCCGTTCGCTCCCCATCTCGGCGAGGAGCTCTGGCAGCGGCTCGGCGCGAAGGCGTCGCTCGCCTACGAGCCGTGGCCGACGTTCGACCCCGCCCTCGTGAAGGACGACGTCGTCGAGATCGGCGTCCAGGTGAACGGCAAGGCTCGCGGGAGCGTGCAGATCGCCCTCGACGCCGACGAGGAGACCGCGAAGAAGGCGGCCCTCGACGACGCGCGCGTACGCCAGTTCACGGACGGGAAGACCCTGAAGAAGGTCATCTACGTGAAGGGCCGCATCCTGAACCTCATCGTCGCGTGAGGCGCGCGCTCGCGGCGGCCGTCGTGACGGCGTGCGGGTATCACCCCGTGCACGGCGGCGAGCCCGTCCCGGCATCCGAGCGTTGCGACGTGGTCCTCGCGCGCTCGGACGTCCCCGATGCGGTCGTCGCCGACGAGGTCCTCGCCGGCGTCCGCGAGGAGCTCGCCCGCGCGGGAGCTCTCGGCGGTCCTCTGCGCTGTCGCGTCGAGGTGCTCCGCATCGACGAGGCGAGCGAAGGGATCGGCGCCGTGCGCGGCCCGACGGAGAACGGCGAGGAGGGCCGCCTCCTCCCGACGAGCCGCGCCACTCGCGTCGGCGTGGTCGCGCGCGCAGACTGGGCGAGGAACGCAGGGCCGGAGGCGCCCGGCGAGCGCGACACGGCGGACGTGCGCGTCTTCGAGACCGTCGCGGTCGCGCCCGACGCCCGCAACGCCACCTTCCGGCACACCGACGCCCTCCGCGCCGCCGCGCGGAGGCTCGGCCGGCGCCTCGGGTCGCGTCTCCTCGGTCGGCCCGCCCCCAGCGACGAATGAGGCGGGAAATCGCCCGGGATCCAGCGCATTCGGCAGGGCCGGGGACATCCGTGCTATCGTCCGCGCGATGATCACGGTGGGGTGTGCCGGATTTCCCGTGCCTGCGACGCGGTACTTCAAGGAGTTCCTGTTCGTCGAGGTGCAGGAGACGCACCAGGCCGTGCCCGGGATGGGCACGATCCGGCGCTGGCGTCGTGAGGCTCCGCCGGGCTTCACCTTCGCGATGCTCGCTCCGCGCGAGATCGGCCAGGAGAACTTCCGCGAGGGCAAGGTCATCGAGACCGCCCTCACGACGCTCTTCGACGTCGGCAAGGAGCTCGACTCCAAGTTCGCGGTCTTCGTGTCTCCGGCAGAGCTCACGGCGTCGCGAGCCAACAAGGCCGCCGTGAAGGAGTTCCTCGCGAGCGTTCGGACGAAGTTCGACCGCGTCGTCTGGGAGGCGCCGCCGACGTGGGATCCGGACGAGGCGTCGAAAATCGCCGAGGACGTGAAGGTCGTCGCCGCGCGCGACCCTCTCTCGCACGGCATGCTCGAGACGTCGATCGCCTACTACCGGCTCCCTGGACCGGCCGGTCACAAGAGCCGCTACGAGGATCCCGCGATCGAGAAGCTCGCCGAGCTCGCGAAGGCGGCCGAGCACGAGGACGTGACCTACGTCTTCACGAACGTCGACATGTTCGCCGACGCGAAGCGCTTCAAGAAGGCGATGAAGATCTGAGCGGCGGAACGAGAAGAGGCGAGCCCCCCGCGGGAGCTCGCCTCTTCGACCGGTCAGCCTCGCTCGGTCAGAGGCCGCACTCGGTCTGGCAGTTCGTCGAGGCGCACGTGAAGATCGCGTTGAAGCCCTCCACGACGCCCGGCGCCGCCGCGGTCCGGCACAGCTCACAGTCCGCCCCGGCGTCCTGCGCCGGGTCGAGGACCGTGCAGTCGTTGCCGCCGCCTTCGGACGGACCGACGCATCGCGCGTAGGTGTCGCAGTCGACGGTCGTGTTGTCGGGGGGCACGACGTTGTAGCAGCCCTTCAGCTGCGCGCAGCAGGTGGTCTCGAGGCACGCCTGGCAGGCGTCACCCACGAGCTGCTCCTTCTGCTTCAGGTCCTGGCAGACCGTCCCGACCGGCGCGGCGTCCGGGTTGGTGGTGGTCGTGCCGCCGTCGCCGGCGTCGGTGCCCGCATCGAAGCGCGTGCCCGTTCCGCCGTTGTCGTCGTCGATGGTGCCCGAGGTGACCGTACAGCCCATGTAGACAGCGGCTCCGCTCCCGAACGCCATCGCGGCAAGGAACGAGGCGGTGGAACGCTTGACGTGCAACTTCATGAATCTCCTCCGTTGGGGCGCTCGGCGCCACAAAAGCAGTGCGATGGCTGATCCCGGGTGGGCTCTCGGTCAGACGGACCAGGCCGCCGAACCTTCAATGTGCCAGGCGAGTAGGATATCGGCCCACGTCGGCAGCAGCCAAGCAAGCGTCCAGCCTAGCAAACCCGAGGGCGTCACGCAGCTTTCGGCCGACGGCGACGGAACGAGGCGGCGACGATGCCGAGCGAGACGAGGTACCAGGGCACGTCGCCGACGATCTCGTAGACCGTCGTGGCGCGGAGCCAGCGGATCTCGGCCTCCTGCGCATCGCTCACGAACGTCCTCGTGCTCGTGACGATCGCGCCCTTCGGATCGACGACGGCAGACACGCCGCTGTTCGTGCTTCGCACGAGGTAGCGCCGGTGCTCGATCGCGCGGAACTTCGCGAGCGCGAGGTGTTGCCACGGCTCGAGGGTGTCGCCGAACCACGCGTCGTTCGTGATGTTCACGAGCAGCTCGGGGTTCGCGTGCCGGACCGCGGCGTTCGTGAACGACGGGAGGATGTCCTCGTAACAGATGAGGACGGAGACGTCGTGCTTCGTGCCCTTCACGTCGACGGGGACCGGATCGATCGAGCTCCCCTTCGAGAACCGTCCGCTGTGCGGCGACCACTTGTACAGGATCGGGAACCAGTCGCCGAAGGGCAGGTACTCGCCGAAGGCGAGGAGGTACTGCTTGTCGTAGCGGCCGGTGACCTCGCCGCGCGCGTCGGTCGCGATCGCCGTGTTGAACCAGCGCTCGCGCTCGGGGTCCACGCGGAAGAGCACAGCGCCGAAGATGGTCGGGACGCCGAGGCTCGCCGCGAAGCGGTCGCGGAAGAAGTGGCCCTTCATCCCGAGCTCCTCGGGGACCGCGAACGTGACGCTCGACTCGCTCCAGACGACGAAGTCGACGCCCTTGTTCTTCAGATCGATCGTGAGCCGCTTGTGCCGGCGGAGGCCCTCGCCCGGGTCCTCGCGCTTCTGCATGAGGCCCATGTTGCCCTGCACGTAGCCGACGCGGACGCTCGGGGCCGCCGCGATCGCCCCGGAGACCATCGCCATCCGGATCGCGCCGTAGACGATCGCGAAGGCGAGCGCGCCGGCGCCGACGAGCTGGACCCGCCGGTCCGCCTTCGCGCCGAGGAGCCGTGCGCGGATCGGCTCGGCGATCGCGAGGTTCACCGCGACGAGGACGAGGCCGACGAGGATCGGGCTCCCGAGATCCGCCGTCTGCATGAGCAGAGGCACCTTGTGGACCGTGGCCGCGTAGTACCAGGGGAAGAGCAGCGGGTAGAGGAGCTCGCTCGTCGCGAACGCCGCCGCGAAGACGATCGGCACCGGCCATCCCCGCGCGGAGGCCCGCCCGTGGAGCCACCCGAAGAGCGCGAAGCGGCCCGCCTGGTACGAGCAGATGATGACGACGAAGACGAGGCAGATCGGCGTGGGGAAGCCGCTGAACGTGCGGAGCATGTTCAGGAGCCAGTAGAAGCCGCCGAGGTTCATCGCGAGGCCGGCGAGGAAGCCGATCCAGGTCGCGCGCTTCGGCGACTGCCCGAAGAGGGCGAGGTAGAGCGGGACGAGGCAGATGAACGTCAGCGGCCAGACGTCGATCCCTGCGAAGGCGAGGAAGTAGAGGAAGCCCGACAGGAGGCCGAAGAGCGGCGCGAGCCGGCCCTTCACGAGCACGGGCCCGAAGTCCTCGGGCGGCGCGGGGGCGGCCTTCTCCGCAGGCGGAGCCGGTCTCTCGGCCGAGGCCGGGACCGACGACGGCGCGTCGCGGTCTTCGGTGGAGGAGGGCTTCGTCGCGTCGTCGGGCTGGCTCACGCGCCGCTCACTCCGTGCGCAGGATGACGTGGAAGCCGAACGGCGTCTCGACCACGTCGGAGACCTCGCCGACCTTCAGCTTGAAGGCGGCCTCCTCGAACGCGGGCACCATGCTGCCCTTGCCGAAGCGACCGAGCGACCCGCCGCGTCCGCCGGCGCCGGGCTCGTCGGAGAACTCGACGGCGAGGCGCGCGAGGTCTTCCCCCGCGCGCGCGCGGCGGAGCACCTCCTGGGCGAGCGCGGCGGCCTGGTCACGCGTCCGGACGACGGAGGAGCTCGCGCGCGACGAGCCCATGTACTGGATGAGCACGTGACGCGCGGCGATGCGCGCGGGGGGCGCGGCGTCGGTCTTCGCGTCGGCGCCTCCGCCCGGTTCGGTCGTGCTCGACGGCCGCGGAGGCACGCCGATCGCCGGGCTGGTCGCGGCCGGCGCCGCCGTCGGGCCCGGCGGGGGGACGGGACGCAGGCCTTGGGACGCGACGGCCGCCGTCGGATCGTTCTGCCGCGGCTCGGTCGCGCGCGCGAAGTTCGCGGCGTCGGCGGAGGTCGTGCCGCCGCCCCCGCCGCATGCGGTGAGGACGCCCGAGACGACGGCGATGACGGAGAGGAGACGGCGCATGGTCACGTGCCGCTCTTCACCTCGAGGAGCTCGACCTCGAAGTTCAGCGTGGCGTTGGGCGGGATGACGGGCGGAGCGCCGCGCGCGCCGTAGCCGAGCGACGGCGGGATGACGAGCTTCCGCTTCCCGCCCACCTTCATCCCGGCGACGCCCTGATCCCAGCCCTTGATGACCTGGCCCGCGCCGAGCTTGAAGTCGAACGGCTTGTTCCGCCCGCGCGAGGAGTCGAACTCCTTGCCGTCCGTCAGCGTGCCCACGTAGTGGACGCTCACCTGGTCGCCGGCCTTCGCCTCGGCGCCCTTTCCGACGACGACGTCCTTCGTGTCGAGCTTCTCGTTCGAAGGCGGCGGCGGGTCCTTCGGCGCTTCCTTCTGCCCGTCGGCCGGGACGAGCTTCCCGTCCGGCCCGAGCTTCACCTTGTCGCCGATCTTCTGACCGAGCTTGTCGGTGTCGGTGTCGAGCCCGGCCTTCTTCGGATCCGCGCTCCCGACCGCGCCCGTCATCGGCTCTTCGCGCGGGGGCTCCGTCAATCGGGAGCAGCCGCTCGCGGCGAGGCCCGCGACGAGGACCGCCGTCAGCGCCGACGACATCAAGGAGGACCGGGTGATCGCGTTCGTCATGTCAGGGCCGCGACCCTAGCTTTTCAGACCGGAAAGGCAAGGGGTGACAACAAAGCCGGGCCGCGTGCGCTAGGATGGCCGGGCCTTGGCCCGCGTGCTCCACATCGAGGACGACCCGCGCAATCGCCTCCTGGTCCGGAAGCTGCTCGCGGCCGACGGTCACGAGGTGATCGACGCGGCCGACGGCCTCGAGGGCGTCCGCCTCGCGATCGCCCAGCGGCCCGACATCGTCCTCGTCGACCTCAACATCCCGGGGCTCGACGGCTTCGAGGTCACGCTTCGACTTCGGACCGAGGCCTCGCTGAACGGCGTCCCGATCGTCGCGATCACGGCCGAAGGCGACCGCGACACCAGCTTCGCGGTCGGCTGCGACGGGTTCCTCCAGAAGCCCATCGACGCGCGCGGGTTCGCGCGCCAGATCGCGAGCTACCTCGGCGGCAAGCGCGAGCGGATGATGTCGACGCCCGAGTTCGCCGGCGAGCGGCTCCGCATCCAGAGCGGTCGCATCGTCGCGCACCTCGAGGAGAAGGTCGCCGAGCTCTCGTCCGCGAACGAGCGGCTCCGCGAGCTCGATCGCCTCCGCACCGAGTTCTACCGGAACATCTCACACGAGCTCGCGACGCCGCTGACGCCGATCGTCGGCTACCTCCGCATGCTGATGGACGAGGAGCTCGGTGATCTCAACAAGGGCCAGCTCAAGGCGATGCGCGCGATGGACGACTGCATCCGGCGGCTCCGCGCGATCTTGGACAACCTCATCGACGTGACCGGCCTCGAGACCGGCAAGATGCGGTTTTTCCACAAGGACTACGATTTTCTCGACACGGTCCGCCGCGCCATCGCCTGGCACGCCGACGCCTTCGCCGAGCGCCGCCTCACGATGCTCGAGGAGCTCCCGCGCGGGCCCCTCCCGGGCTACGGCGACAGCGACCGCCTCGGCCGCGCCATCTCGCAGCTGCTCGACAACGCCGCGAAGTTCACGCCCGAGGGCGGCATCGTCGGCGTCCGCGTGCGCCCTCTCGAGACGACCTACGAGCTCGTCGTCGCGGACACCGGCGCCGGGGTGCCGCGCGATCGCGTCGAGCGCATCTTCGAGCCGTTCTACCAGGTCGATGGGTCGCCGACGCGCGCGCACGGTGGCACCGGCGTGGGCCTCGCGATCACGCGTCGCGTGGCGCGAGGGCTCGGCGGGGACGTCCGGCTCCTCGACGGCGGCGCGACCGTGGAGGGGATGTTCCTCGCGGGCGCCGCCTTCGCGCTCACGGTCGCGAAACGCGCGCCGACCGTCGTCGTCGACGCCGGCTGAGACGCGAGATGCGCGTCTACCTCGACTGGAACGCGACGACGCCTCCCGTCGCCGAGGTGCTCGACGCGATGCGCGACGCCGCCTCGCGCGCGTGGGCGAACCCGG
>JALHPN010000099.1 GCA_022842465.1 Polyangiaceae bacterium
CGACGGTGCAGCTCGCACATCCGCCGTGCGCGCCGGGCGCTCCCGCCGTCGCGCTCGGCGGCGCCGAGGGTGCCTTCTCGTCGGGGGCCGTCGGCGGCTCCGGCGCGGGGCCCTTCCCGGCCTTCACCCCGAGCTCGGGGACGTCGGAGCGGACGTAGCTCGCGAGCTCGACGCCGCCGCGCGGCGCGAACGCGATCTTGTCCGCGGCGACGGGCTTCGACGGCTGCGATCCCCAGGGCGTCGAAGGATCGTGCCATGGGCCGCCCCAGTTCCCGCGGCGCGGCTCCTTGCAGGTGATGGGGCCGACCCACGCGTGGCGGATCGCGTAGCGGGCCTGGAAGTTGTTCGGGCCCTGGGTCTTCACCGCGCCGTGCTCGAGCTTCCCCTGACCGTCGCGCACCTCGCGTCCGCCGGTGATCGGCTCGGCGGCGCGGAAGACGAGGTCGGCGCCGAGCGCGTCCTTGGTGTAGCGGGCGTGGAGGCGCGTGATCGCCCACGCCTTCCACGTCGGGGGCGCGACGAGGCCGAGGGTCCAGGCCGCGCTCATGGATCCGGCCTCGGGCGGCACCATCCCGCCGTCGAACGCCTTCCGTACGCAGTCGCCGAGCTCCTTGTCGCCAGGCTCGTTCGCGACGAGGGCGACGTCCTTGATCTTCCCGTCGGCGTCCGAGGTGAGCTTCACCTCGACGCGACCGGGCTTGGGCTTCCGTCCCTGCGCGCTCTGCCAGCAGGCCGTGACGTTCCGCTCGTAGCGCATCGTCACGAGCGACTGGCTACTCGCGCGGAGGGTCCCCTTGTCGACGGGCGAGGCGGGCATCACACGAGGCATGCTCGCCGGCGCCGCGCCGGGGAGGACGTCGGCGCCGAGCGACGCGAAGTCGTCCGGCGTGAGGACCGGGCCGGGACAAGGGTCGCACGACGACGCGTCCCACGCGTACTCGGTCACGACCGCCTTCGGCGTCTTCTCGAGCGTCTTGTCGAAGAGCGCGGTGTAGAAGCGGCCGAACTGCTCCTTCGAGCCCTCCGCGAGATCGAGGTTCGTCGGGATCGTCACGGACGGGTAGTTCGCGGGCTCGAAGCGCTTCTCCGCGAGGATGTTCACGATGAGGTCCTGCGTACCGCGCGAGTTGATGAGCCCCAGCCGCACCGGGAGGGTGAAGTCCGTCGCGTCGTAGTGGAACCGCAGCGGCGAGAGGGCGGCCTGGCCCTTCTCGAACGTCACGCGCTTCGGATCGACCTTCGCGACGAAGAACTTGCTGCCGCTCTGCACGTACGGCTTCAAGTACGGCTCCGCGCCGGCCGGGATCGCGTACTTTTCCTGCCGGAGATAGGTGTCGAGCCCGCCCGAGTCCTTCGCGGAGAGGATGACGACGTCGTACTCCCCGACGTCGAAGCGCGCCTCGACGCGCACGCCCAGGTCCGCCTCGTTGCGCGCCGACTTCTGCATCGCCGCGGCGGGCGCTCCCCTGGCCGACGCGAAGTCCATCTCTTCGTCGCCGCGGAACGCGCACGGATCCTGCTCCCAATACTCGACGAGGCGCGGCGCCGTGAGCTGGTCGACCTTCTCGAAGAGGGACCTGGGGAGCGTCCGGACGTTCTCCTTCTGGAGGATGACCGGGACCGGGACGACCATCGCGAAGGCCTCCGGCGGGCCCTCGTAGTTGTTCTGCATCGAGAGGATCGTCCGCGTCCCTTCGCGCATCATGACGACCTGCGTCGCGTTGTTGAAGAGCTTCGCGTCGGCGCCGCTGACGTAGAACCCACAGAACGCGGCGGCGTGATTCGCGGCACAGAACGTCGCGACGGCGAGCGATGCGGCGGCGAGCGTGATCGGTCGGAGCATGCGGCCGATGGGACGCCGCGGCCGCCGCCCGGTCAAGCGTCGTCGCGAGCGAGCTCGTAGATCCCGAGGTTCGTGCCCGAGACCGCGAGCCCGACGAGCGCTCCTCCCGCGAGGTCGGACACCCAGTGGCGGTCGAGCGGCAGGCGGCTCAGCGCGGAGAGGAGAGCCGAGGCCGCGACCGGGAGGACGAACCGCGACGTGCCGAGCCCCTCCCGCGCGAGGACGACGCTGCTCGTGAGCGCGACGGCGAGCGGCTCGAGGGTGTGTCCGCTCGGGAAGCTCTGGACGCGGGGGTCTCCCCGGCCGGGCGGCGGCGGACGATGGAAGAAGAGGTGATCGAGGAGCTCGGCGGCGACGCGGGCCGAGGCGGAGGAGGCGACGACGACGAGGGCCGCGCTCGTCCGCTCCTCCTTCAGCAGCGCCCCCGCCGTCGCGAGCGCGAGCGGGAGGTGCACGTACCACTTGCCTGCGTGACCGGTGACGCCGGCCGCCCTCTTCGTCGCGGGCGTCGCGGCGCGGAGCGCCTCCGCCCGCGCCTTTCCGTCGAACCGGGCCGTGTCCCCGCGTCGAATCGTGCGCGCGAGCACGCCGCACGCGATGGCGGACAGGGCCGCCGTCCCGAACCAGAGCATCGCCCGAGACCTCGCCATGCAGCATGCCCGATGCAAGCCCCGTTCTCCCCCCACGGTCGAGGTGCGGGACGACTCAGCCCACGACGCCCGGGCGCTTAGGCCCGGTCGCCCACGACGCGAGGCGCTCGGGCGAGGCGGCGTTGACGATCCGCTCCGAGGAGACCCACGCGCGCTCGGCGTTCTTCGTGGCGTGCACCACGTTGTCGAGCTCGCGGGTGTGGTGCGCGTCGCTCGTCAGGACGAGGGTGACGTTCTTCGCCTTCGCGCGGCGGATCGCGTCGACGGACATGTCGAGGCGGGGGAGCGAGCCGTTCACCTCGAGCGCGGTGCCGGTCTCCTCCGCCGCGGCGAGGACGGCGTCGAGGTCGAGATCGATCCCGGGTCTTCCGCCGATCATGCGCGCGGTGAGGTGGCCGATCATGCGCACCGACGGATCCTTCATCGCCGTGACGACACGCCTCGTCTGCGCCTCGCGATCGAGATCGAAGTGATCGTGGACCGATGCGAGGCAGAAGTCGAATGCGGCGCGGAACCCGGGGTCGTAGTCGAGCTCGCCCTTCGGCCCGATGTTGAGCTCGGTCCCGTGGAGGAGGACCATCGAGTCGCCGAGCTCCGCCTGCTTCGCCGCGATGCGCGCCCGCTGCGCCTCGAAGGCCTCGCGCGTCGCGCCGCTCAGGGTGCCCTCGGCGTGGTCGGTGATCGCGAGGACGCGGTACCCCCTTGCCTTCGCGGCGGCGACCATGTCGTCGAGCGACGAGAGCCCATCGCCCGACGTCGTCGTGTGGACGTGGAAGTCCCCCCAGATCCGCGTCACGGCCGTCGGCAGCGTGCCCGCCTCGGACGCCTCGATCTCTCCGCAGTCCTCGCGGAGCTCCGGGGGGATGAAGCGGAGGCCGAGCGCTTCGTAGATCTGCTCTTCCGTCTCGCTCGCGACGACCTTGCCGCCCTCGATCTCCGAGAGCGCGTACTCGTTCAACGTCCAGCCCCGGGTCAGCGCGCGCTGGCGGAGCTTGATGTTGTGCCCCTTCGAGCCCGTGAAGTAGAGCCGCGCGGCACCCAGCTGGCGCTCTTCGACGACGCGAAGGTCGATCTGCGTGCCGCGGCGGGTGACGACGCTCGTCTTCGACTCGCCGCGAACGAGGACGCGGTCGACGACGGGCATCGTGACGAGCGCCTCCATGACGGCGGCGGCGTCGCTCGCGGCGACCACGATGTCGACGTCGCCGATCGTCTCCGAGAAGCGCCGTAGCGATCCGCAGTACGAGGCGTGCGTCACGCCGGGGACTTCCTTCACCCTGTCGATGACGCGCTGCGCGAGCGGGAGCGCGACGGAGATCGGCGTGCGGCTCAGAGAGCCCTGCGCGTCGAGCTGGGCGATGGAGTGGGCGATCTTCTCTTCCGACTTCGGCCCGAAGCCCTTCAGGCCGCGGAGCTTCTGCTCGGCGAGCACCCGCCGCAGATCGTCGAGTGACGTGACGCCGAGCTCCTTCCGGAGCCGGGCGACCGCCTTCGGGCCGAGGCCCTGGATCCGCATGAGGGCGACCACGCTCGCCGGATGCTTCGCACGGAGCGCCTCGAGCTTCGTCACCCGCCCTCCGTCGAAGAGCTCCCGGATCTTCTCTGCGGTGCTCTTCCCCACCCCGTCGATGGTCTGGAGCTCCTTCAGGCTCATCTTCGTGAGGTCGCCCGCGTAGCCGGCGACGCCGCTCGCCGCGCTCTCGTAGGCGCGGACGCGGAAGGACTGCGGGTCCCCCTCCTCGAGGATCGTGAGCTCGCCGAGCTCGCGGAGCATGTCGAGGACGTCCTGCTTTCCGTCAGCCATCGGACTCGGTGTACCCTCGCTGGCGTGGGCAAGGAAGAGGCGATCGTCCTCCACGCGGCCGGGCACGAGGTGCGTGTCACGAACCCGAGCAAGCCGTACTTCGCGCGTGCGACGAAGCTCACGAAGCTCGAGCTCGTCCAGTACTACCTGGCCGTGGCGGACGGCGCCGTGCAGGGGATCCGTGACCGGCCGATCGTCCTGAAACGCTTCGTCGACGGCGCGGAGAACGAGCCCTTCTACCAGAAGCGTGCGCCGGCGAAGCGGCCGGAGTGGCTCCGCACGGTCACGCTCTCGTTCCCCTCCGGGCGGACGGCGGAGGAGGTCGTCGTCGACGACGCGGCCGGGCTCGCGTGGATCGTGAACCTCGGCTGCATCGAGCTACACCCCCACGCCGTGCGCGCGGGCGACCTCGACCATCCCGACGAGCTGCGTGTCGATCTCGATCCCGGGCCCGGTGTCCCCTGGTCCGACGTGCGGAAGGTGGCGATGGAGGTTCGCGCGCTCCTCGACGAGGTCGGCCTCCGCGGCTTCGTGAAGACGAGCGGGTCCCGCGGCATGCACGTGAACGCGCGCATCGCGCAGCGGTGGACGTTCTCCGAGGTGCGCCAGGCGGCGCTCGCCCTCTCGCGCGAGATCGAGCGGCGCGCGCCCTCGATCGCGACGGCGAAGTGGTGGAAGGAGGAGCGCCACGGCGTCTTCCTCGACTACAACCAGAACGCGAAGGATCGCACGACCTGCTCGGCCTACTCGGTCCGCCCGCTCCCCGACGCGCGGGTCTCGGCGCCGCTCCGCTGGGAGGAGGTGCCGGACTGCGACCCGGCGGACTTCACCGTGCTGACGATGCCGAGGCGCTTCGCCGAGATCGGCGATCCGCACGGCGGGATGGACCAGCACGTCGGCTCGCTCGAGAAGCTCCTCGCCATGGCCGAGCGCGACGCCCACGCGGGGATCGCGGACGCGCCCTGGCCGCCGCACTACCGGAAGATGGAAGGCGAAGCGCCTCGGGTCGCGCCGTCACGCGCGAAGAAGGAGGGGACGTCGCCCGCACCGGCCGGACGACGCGTCCCGAAGATGCCCCTCCTCGTCCTCGCGCACTCGCCGAGCAAGGAGGCCGCGCTCGAGGGCCTCGAGCGCTGGAAGGCGAAGTACCCCGACGTCGCGAAGCACCTCGCCGTGGATGACGTGCTCGTCGACGGCATGCGCGGGCGCTCCTCGGTCTGGTATCGCGTCCGCGTCAACCTGCGGCACGTTCCGGAGGAGCTGCGCCCGCCGCAGGAGACGCCGGACCCCGACGACGATCCCACGCGAGCGTGGCGGACCGGCGCCTGAGGCGCGCTCAGCCCTTCTTCGGGCTGAGCGAGAAGATGCGCGCGAGCTCTTCGGGGGCGACGACCTCGAGCTGCGCGTACGTGCACCCCGACGGCTCCTTGTCCTTCCGCCAGCGCCGGAACTGGGCGGTGTGCCTGAAGCGTGTGCCTTGCATGTGATCGTACGCGACCTCGACGACGAGCTCGGGCCGGAGCGGGACCCAGGAGAGATCCTTGTTCTGGTTCCAGCGGCTCTTCGCGCCGGGCATCCGCTGCGGACCTCCCTCACCGGCCGCGTGCGCGGCGGCCATGCCCCCCCACTCGCGCCACGGATGATCCTCCAGCGCGTTCTCCCGATAGGGCGCGAGGAACGCGACGAGCTCCTGCCGGACCTTGTCCGTGAAGCTCGCGACCACGCCGACGTGGTGGAGCACCTCCTCGTCGTCGAAGAGGCCGAGGAGGAGAGAGCCCACGGACCCCTCCCCCTTCTTGTGCCACCGGAAGCCGGCCACCACGCAGTCGCACTCGCGCTCGTGCTTCACCTTGAACATGGAGCGCTTGTTCGGCTCGTAGGCGCCCTGGGCGGGCTTGGCCATCACGCCGTCGAGCCCCGCGCCCTCGAAGCGCGTGAACCAGTCGGCGGCGACGGCGGGATCCGACGTCGCGGGCGTCACGTGGAGCGGCGGGGCCACCTTCGCGAGGACACGCTCGAGCTCGGCGCGACGCTCGGCGAAGGGGCGCTTCGAGAGATCGCGGTCGCCTTCGACGAGCAGATCCCAGAACACCATCGCCGCGGGGTGCTCCGCCGCGAGCATCTTCACGCGGGAAGCCGCCGGGTGGATCCGCTGCTGGAGCATCTCGAAGTCGAGCCCCTCCCCGGTCGCGACCACGATCTCGCCGTCGAGGACGCAGCGCGACGGGAGCTGGGCGAGGAGCGGCGGGAGCAGCTCGGGGAAGTAACGGTTGAGCGACTTCGTGTCCCGGCTCTGGAGCAGGATCTCGTCGCCGTCGCGGAAGACGAGGCACCGGAAGCCGTCCCACTTCGGCTCGAACAGGAAGCCCTCGCCCGCGGGGAGGCCGGAGACGCGCTTCGCGAGCATGGGGAGGACGGGCGGAGAGAGAGGGAGGTCCACGGCGGCGCATCCTACTCCGACCCCGTGCCCGTTGTGCTCGGCGGAGCGTTCTGCCTCAGGCGGCGCGGTCGGGCTTGCTCGCCGCGTCACGATGCCCGCGACGGCTTTTCCTGGGTCACTCCCTCGTCACCACCTTCCGCTGGGTGCGGCATGCGATGTGCTGCGTGAGTCGATCGTGGCCGACCGCGTGACCCCCGAAGCGATGGTGGAGGTGCTGCGCGCAGCGGGCTTTCGCCTCGTCGACGACGGGCCGGAGCTCGTCGCGCTGCGCCGCGGCGCGCGCTGGCTGCAGATCCCCAAGGATCCCGACGTGCTCGCCGAGCGATGGCCGGCCGTCCTCGCGGCCGCGGGGATGGACCCGGGGACCTATCGCGTCCTCGCGCTCGCCGCGCACGCGATGGTCGCCGAGCTCCCCTCCAGCCGGCAGATCCGCGCGGCTCCCCCGTCCGGCACCGAGAGCGACGGCGACTAGCTGGTCAGCCGAAGCCGTTCTTGACGAAGGTCACGAGCACGAGGAGGACGAGGACGATCGACGTCCCGAGCGCGCCGAAGAGGGCGTGCCGCTTCTTCCGCGCGAGCACGTTCACCTCCATGTGCTCACCGGCAGCCGCGCGCTCCCGGAGGATGCCGCGAGCGTTGAACATCTCCAGATGGGAGAGCACCGCGAGGAGGAGCACGCACGCGAGCTTCGCGTGCACCCACCCGAGCTTCAGGTAGCCGGGGAAGATGGCCAAGAACCACACGCCGGAGAGGACGGCGCCGATCAGGGCGGGGAGCTCGATCTTCGTCACGACGGTCGCGGCGAGCTTCTCGTATTCCTCCCGCACGACGGCGGGGAGCCCCGCGTTCCTCGAACGGTTCATCATCCGGAGCTGAGCGAAGCCCGCGCCCAGATACGCCGCGAAGGAGACGAGGTGCACGAGGAGCCCGAGGGAACGCATCGGGCGCGCATCCTAGCCCGGGGACGTCCCGTCACGTGGTAGAGATCGAGGGCGATGCGCGTCGTCCTGCTCTCGCCTTCCTACCCGAACGAGATGAGCAAGTTCGCTCGGGGTCTGGCCGAGGTCGGCGCTGCGGTCTACGGCGTGGGGGACACGCCGCGCAGCGAGCTCCCCGATCACGTGAAGCCGTACCTCGCGGACTATCTGCAGGTCCCCCGCATCATGGACGAGGCGGACGTGATGGACCGCGTCTCCGACTGGCTGCGGGGTCGCCACGTCGATCGCGTGCTCACGAACTGGGAGCCGCTCGTCATGCTCGCGGCCCGCCTCCGGGAGCGCTGGGGCATGCCGGGCATGTCCGTCGACACGGTACGCGGCTTCCGCGACAAGGAGCTCATGAAGGAGCGCTTGCGGAAGGCCGGCCTCCGAGTCCCGCGCTCGCGCCGCGTCCACACGGCCCACGAGGTGCGCGCGGCGGCCGAGGAGATCGGCTACCCGCTGATCTTGAAGCCGATCGCCGGCGCCGGCTCGGCCGACACGTACCGCGTCGACGACGCCGCCGAGCTCGAGAGGGCGATCTCGTTCCTCCGCGGCGTGCCGGAGGCGAGCTGCGAGGAGTACGTCGACGGCGAGGAGATGACGTTCGACACGTTGTGTCTGCGCGGCCGGCCCGTGATGGAAAACGTGTCGCTCTATCTCCCGAAGCCGCTCGAGGCGCGACAGACGGAGTGGATCAGCCCGATGGCGATCAGCATCCGCGATCTCACGACGCCGCGCCTCCAGCCTGGCCTCGAGCTCGGTCGACGCGTCCTCGAGGTCCTCGGGATGCAGGACGGCTTCACGCACATGGAGTGGTTCTTGACGCCGAAGGGTGAGGCCGTCTTCGGCGAGATCGCGTGTCGGCCCGGCGGCGCCGGCCTCGTGGACCAGATGAACTACACGAGCGACATCGATCTCTACCGCGAGTGGGCCCGCGTCTCGTGCTGGGGGCACTTCGACGCAGATCCGACGCGGAAGTACAACGTCGCCGTCGTCTTCAAGCGCGCGAAGGGCTGGGGAACGATCACGAGGATCGAGGGGCTCGGGAGCTGGCTCCGCATGTGCGGGCCGTGCGTCGTGGAGGAGCGGCTCTTGCGGCCCGGAAACACGCGCCGCGACTGGCAGAAGACGCAGACGGCCGACGGCTTCCTCATGGTCCGTCATCCCGACTGGGACGAGACGCTGCGGATGGCGCGCGCGGCGGCGACCGACATCCAGATCTACGCTCAGTAGATGAGCGCGTATCGGCCGACGCCGAAGGTGCCGGGGCTCCCCCTTCCGCGGCGGAACCTCGCGCTCTACGTCGCCCTCGTGGTGTCGGCAGCGGTGCTCGTCGCGGTCGCCCCTGGGATGCTGGCGAGGACCTTTCGCCGGGCGGTGGCGTACAGGGAATACGAGCGGTTCATGGTGAGCTCCCTCGTCGCGATCGTCACGGCGATCGTCGGCGGTTCGACAGGAGCGCGCGCGGCGCGCGGAGGACGACGCGCGCAGGTCGTCGTCGCGCTGCTTCCGATCTGGGCGGTCTGGGCCGGGGTCCTTCTTCCGTTCTGGCGCTCGGGGCAGGCGAACGCCATGGCGGAGCCGCGTCTTCCCGTCGACGAGCTCGGACAGCTCCTCGCGACCGGCGACGCGCTCGCGGCCCACGGCTGCTTCACCGCGTCGCTCGCCTGTGGCCTCGGCGTCGTGGCGCTCCTCGGCGCTGGCGCTTCGATCGATCGCCGCGATCACCACGGTGGAGCGCGGGCGAGGCAGGCGAGCGGCACGACCGTCGTGCTCGGCCTCGGAGCGCTGCTCGTCGCGGTCCTCGCGTCGTTCCTCAGCCCCGTCGGCTTCCGCGCGCTCCTCTTCGTCCTGCCGTCGTTCGTCGTCGTGACGGCGCTCGCGGGCATCAGCGCCGCGAACGCGCCCGTCGTGTGCTCCTGGGACGAGCCGCGGGAGACCGACGCCTGGGTGCAGGCGGTCCTCGGCGCGGCGGTGCTCGCGGCGCTCGGGGTCTTCCTCCTCGAGCGAACGTTCGCGCTCACGTCGGAGGCCGAGGCGGTCCGAGCTCTGACGCAGGGGGTCTCGCACGAGGCGGCGGACACGGTCGCGCGCGTCGAGATGCTTCACGCTCTTCTCGGCGACGCGCGCGCGCACGATCGGATCGGGACCGTGCTCGCGCTCGCCGCGCTCGTCGTGATCGCGCCCGCCGGGCTCGCGGGCCTCCGCGTCGAGGGAGGTCGCAGACGGTGGCCGCGTGGGAAGGTGCTCGGCGCGGCGCTCGGCGCAGCGGTCGTCATCCTCGTCGCGCTCGGTCGCGGGCGGGTGGCCTTGCTCCACGAGCTCGACCGCCGCGCGAGCGGGGTCGCGGACGACGTCGCGACGCGAGAGGGGCTCGAGCTACCGCGGATCGACACGACCGCGACGCGGACGCCGACCGAGCCCGAAAACAACCCCTTTCATATCCGCGTGCGTGTCGACGCGACCGGGATGGTGGACGCGCAGCGCGTGCGCCCGACCGTGCTCGCCGCGCCGCCGGACGCCCCGGACGCGGAGCGAATCGTCCTCGTGGCGGATCGCCGCGCGCGGTGGGAGCACGTCTCCCGCGCGATCGAGCAAGGAATCCTGCTGAGGTGGGCGGACGAGCCGGGACACGACCTGCCGCTCCTCGAGATCCGAGGGCTCCCCACGGCCGCCGTCGACCGGTCCCGCGCCGGCGCGCTCGCGCCGCTCCTCGGCCCCGACGCGGTCGGCCTCGTCGTGGCGCTCGAGCGAAGCAAGATGCCTTCGAACGCCGAGCGGCTGGTGATCCCCGCGGAGCACGAGACGGTCGAGTCCGTCACGAACGCGATCGTCCTTCGCCGGCGCGGCCCGCACCGGCAGGTCGAGCTCCTCCTCCCCCCTCGGACGCCCTGACGGCGCGCGGACTCGACTCCGCATACGACTGCAGTCTGCACGTTTCGACTCCGTCTCCGCGCGGATCTCTCGTTGCGCCGCATCCATCGCGATGGGAGAGGCAGCGCACCATGAGCTCCTCGCGCCCGACCGTCCTCGCTTGCTTGTCTCCCCTCGTCCTCGCCCTCGGCGGCCTCGTCGCGACCGTCGCCGCCTGCGCGGGCAGCGACGATCCGCTCGGGACGGCGCGCGACGCGACGGATCCGGACGGAGGTGCTGCGGGCTCGGACGCGAGCGCGACGACCGGCGCGGACGCCGGCGGTGACGCGGTCAAGCCGAAGAAGGACGCCGGTCAGGCGACGGAGCCGGAAGAGCCGGAGGAGCCGAAGACGGACGCCGAGTGCGCATCGCTCACGACCCAGCAGGGCTGCTTCATCTGCTGCAGCCAGTACCACAAGCCCGGCTACGCGACGTACGACACCGCGCTGCGTGGCTGCGCCTGCGGCGCGAGCGGCCAGTGCACGAAGGAGTGCGCCGCGACGGCATGCCAGGGCCCGAACGTGACGCCGGACGCGGCGTGCCGCGCGTGCCTCGAGACGGTGATGGCCCCGAACACGGGGGCCTGCGTGCAGCCCGTCACGGCCGCGTGCGCGCCGGACGCGGACTGCGTGGCGATGTACACGTGCTCGACGACGTGCCCTTCACCTTGAATCAGAGGGCGGTGATCGTGACGCCGGTCGCGGTGCCCCAGCTGCGGTTGCAGCTCGGGGCCCCGTGGTCGATGCCGAGCGCCTCCATCACCGCGCTCGAGCCCTCCCACTTCGCCGCCGTCACGGAGCGCTCGACGACCTTCGCCTCGATGCACGCGGAGCCCTTGCACACCTTCACCATCTTCCCGCACGACTTGCGCGAGTAGACGTTCCGCGGCGCGGCGACCCACGCGCCCTCGTCGACGAACTCCCGCGTCGGGGACTCGTCACAGGCGAACCGGACGCGCCCCTTCGACCACTTGTCGCAGCGCGTGAGGAAGCTCCAGTCGCCCTGGTAGAGGACGGTGACGTTCGCGAAGCTCCGCGAGCTCAGCGCGTCGACGCTGTCCGAGACCTCCTCGACGTCTTCGCCCTCGTCCAAGACGGTGCCGTCCGAGCCGGCGCACGCGACGAGCGACGATGCGGCGAAGGCCAGGGTGAGCGATGCGATCAGGGTGGGGAGGGTCTCTCGGCGCATGGCGAGCACGAGCAGCACGGCGTATGCCCCACGCATGCTCGCGGCGTTCTCGTACATGCGCGCCGTGATCCGGATCCGCCGCGCCTCGGCCACGGACCCCAGAGAGGGCGATCCCGCGTTGCCGGCTTGGCACGCCTCCTCGCCTGCGGTACCTCCTCCCCGATGCGTCCGCCGCCCTTCCCCGTGCTCCTCCTCGCCTCGTTCGTCGGCCTCGCGGCGTGCGGGGAGGCACCCCCGCCCTCGCCCACGACGCCCGGCGCGGCGGCGAAGACGTCCTCCCCCCCGAGGCAAGCGATGACGACCACGACCACCCCGTCCCCCGCCGCGTCCGAGAAGGACAACCCGCTCCTCGCCCCGTGGTCCGGACCGCACGGAGGCGTGCCGCCCTTCCGCGACGTGAAGGTCGCCCACTTCGCGCCTGCGCTGGGGGCGGGAATGGAGGCGACGAGGCGCGAGCTCGCGGCGATCACGGGCGACCCGTCGCCGGCGACGTTCGAGAACACGATCGCCGCGCTCGAGGACGCCGGCCGCACGTTCGAGCGCGTCGAGACCGTCTACGACGTGTGGTCGTCGACGATGGCGGACGCGTCCTTCCAGGCCGTCGAGCGCGACATGGCCCCGAAGCTCGCCGCGTTCGAGGACGAGATCACCCAGAACGAGAAGCTCTTCGCACGCATCGAGGCCGTCTACAAGAGCCCCGACAAGGCGAAGCTCACGCCCGAGCAGCAGCGCCTCGTCTGGAAGCGGTACACGTCCTTCGTGCGTGCGGGGGCGAAGCTCGACCCCGGCGCGAAGAAGCGCGTCGCCGAGATCAACGGGCGGCTCGCGACGCTCTACACGGCGTTCTCGCAGAACGTGCTCGCGGACGAGGAGGGGTACGTGACCTTCCTCGAGTCCGAAGCGGACCTCGCAGGGCTGCCGGCGTCGGCTCGCTCGGGAGCCGCCGCGGCCGCCGAGGCGAAGGGCCAGAAGGGCAAGTGGGCGATCACGAACACGCGCTCGTCCGTCGAGCCGTTCCTCACGTACTCGACGCGCGACGACCTACGGGAGAAGGTCTGGAAGAACTTCGTCAAGCGCGGCGACAACGGCGACGCGCACGACACGAAGGCGTCGATCAGGGAGATCCTGAAGCTCCGCGCGGAGCGCGCGAAGCTGCTCGGCTACGCGACGCACGCGCACTGGCGCCTCGAGAACACGATGGCGAAGACCCCGGACCGCGCGATGGCCCTCATGCAGGAGGTCTGGCCCGCCGCCGTGAAGCGCGTGAAGGAGGAGGTCTCCGACATGCAGGCGATCGCCGACAAGGCCCCGGGGCCGAAGCGGAAGATCGCGCCGTGGGACTACCGCTTCTACGCCGAGAAGGTCCGCAAGGCGAAGTACGACCTCGACCAGGACGAGGTGAAGGCCTACCTCCAGCTCGAGAAGCTGCGCGAGGGGATGTTCTGGGTCGCCGGCGAGCTCCTCGGCCTCGCCTTCTCGCCCGTGGACGGCGTGCCCGTCTATCACCCCGACGTGCGCGTCTGGGAGGTGAAGGACAAGGCCGGCAAGCACGTCGGTCTCTGGTACTTCGACCCGTACGCGCGTCCCGGGAAGCGCTCGGGCGCGTGGATGAACGCGTACCGCCGTCAGGAGCGCTTCAAGGGCGAGGTCACGACGATCGTCAGCAACAACGCCAACTTCGTGAAGGGCAAGCCAGGGGAGCCCGTGCTCGTGAGCTGGACGGACGCCGAGACGCTCTTCCACGAGTTCGGGCACGCGCTCCACGGCCTCGCGTCGAACGTGAGCTACCCGATGTTGTCGGGCACGCGCGTCGCGCGCGACTACGTCGAGTTCCCCTCGCAGCTGCTCGAGCACTGGCTCCCGACAGCGGAGGTGCTCTCCAAGTTCGCCCTCCACCACCAGACCGGCAAGCCGATGCCGAAGGAGCTCGCGGCGAAGATCGAGCGGAGCAGGACCTTCAACCAGGGCTTCTCGACGGTGGAGTACCTGAGCGCCGCGCTCGTCGACATGAAGCTCCACCTCGAGGGCGACAAGGACATCGACGCCGCTGCTTTCGAGAAGAAGACGCTCGACGGCCTCGGCATGCCGACCGAGATCGTCATGCGCCACCGGACGCCGCAGTTCAACCACGTCTTCGCCGGCGACAGCTACTCGGCGGGCTACTACAGCTACCTCTGGTCGGACGCGCTGACCTCCGATGCCTTCGAGGCGTTCACCGAGGGCAAGGGCGCCTACGACCCGGCCGTCGCCGCCAAGCTCCGGCAGCACGTCCTCTCCGTCGGCGACACGGTCGACCCCGCCGAAGGCTACAAGGCCTTCCGCGGCCGCGACGTGGACACGAAGGCGCTGATGCGAAAGCGCGGCTTCGCGAAGGCGCTGCCCGCGAAGAAGTAGCGGGACCTAGGCGGCCTGGTTCCGGACGAGGCGCGCGTAGAACCCGCGTCGGGCGAGCAGCTCGTCGTGCGAGCCGGACTCGACGATCCTGCCGCCGGCGAGGACGAGGATCTTGTCTGCCCTGCGCACGGTGCTGAGCCGGTGCGCGATGACGAAGCACGTGCGCTGCTCCATGAGCGCCTCGAGCGCGGCCTGGACGATGGACTCGCTCTCCGCGTCCAGCGCGCTCGTCGCCTCGTCGAGGATCAGGATCTTCGGATTTTTCAGGATCGCGCGCGCGATCGAGATGCGCTGCCGCTGGCCGCCCGAGAGGTTCACGCCGCGCTCGCCGAGGAGCGCGTCGTAGCCCCTGGGGAGCGCCGTGATGAACTCGTGCGCATGGGCCGCCTTCGCGGCGAGCGTGATCTCCTCGTCGGTCGCGCCGGGCCGACCGTAGGCGATGTTGTCCTTCACGGTGCCCGTGAACACGAACGACTCCTGCATCACCACGCCGATGGCGGAGCGCAGCGCGCGAACGCCGTAGCTCCGAACGTCGATGCCGTCCACGAGGACGCGCCCCGACGTGACATCGTAGAGGCGCGGGAGGAGCGAGAGGAGCGTCGACTTCCCTGCGCCCGACGGGCCGACCACGGCGACGACCTCCCCGGGCTGCGCCTCGAAGGAGACGCCGTCGATGACCCACGTGGGCGCGGGCACGACGCGGAGGTGCCCACGGGACGAGGGGGGCGGCCGCGTCGGATCGTCGGCGTCGAGACGTGCGTGCCCCTCGGCGCAGTCGTCGTCGTATCGGAAGCGGACGTCCTCGAAGCGGACGTGACCCCAGGGCGGAGCGTGGAGCCGTGGCGCGGGCGGTTCGCGCACGCTCGGTTCGAGATCGAGCAAGCTGAACACGCGTCGCATCGCCGAAAGGCTGGTCTGATAGACGACGTTGAGGTCCGCGAAGCGACGGATCGGCCCGAACATGACGAGGACGTACCCGAGGAAGCGGGTCATCGTCCCCGCCGTCATCTCGCCTCGGAGCGCGAGCCACCCGCCGTAGCCGAAGACGATCGTCGTACCGACGTGGACGAGCAGCTCGCCGTACGCCGAGACGAGATGGCCCTCCTTGCTCTGGGCGGTCACGAGGTGATGGTGGTACCCGGCGTCGGCCGCGAACCGATGCGCCTCGCGCTCCTCGGCCGTGTAGATCTTGACGAGAGCCTGGCCGGCGAGCTGCTCCGCGACGTTCCCGGAGATGCGCGTCAGCTGCCCGTGCATGCGCTCGCTCGCAGCGCGGACACGCGGGTTCATGACGACGAAGACGAGCCCGTAGAGCGGGAAGAGCGCGGCACATGCGAGCGTCAGCTTCCAGCTGATCGAGACGAGGAGCACGAAGGCGACGAGGAGCTGCAGGACGTCGAGCGCCGCCACGATGAGGCCCATGTAGACGAGGGCCGTGGCCTCGTGCACGTCGTGCATCATGCGCGCGAGGATGGATCCTGCCCGCTCCTTGCTGAAGAAGAGCACCGAGAGCCTCTGCAGGTGCTCGAAGAGCTGACGGCGGATGTCCACGACGATGCCGTGGCCGAGGTGCACGTTGGCGTGCCCGCGCGCGAAGACGACGACGGCGTGGCCGATCGCGGTGAGGACGCCGAGGGCCGCGAGCGAGAGGAGCTTCCCTGTGCGCTCGCCCTCGGTGTCGCCCGGCCCGCGCGGCGCGAGCACGACGTCCACGACGTCGCCGATGATCCACGGGTATGCGAACGAGAGGAGGAAGCCCGCGATCCCGAAGACCACCGTGAGCGCGGCCGCGCGCTTGCGAGGGCGGATGTACGAGGCGAGCCTGCGAAGGACGGTCAGCGCGGACATCCTGCAGCGCGCGCCGCGGCGCCCCCTTCGACGACGGCGCGCGAGGCCAGCATCTCGCTCCGCGCGCCGAGCAACCTGCCGCGCTCGCGACGGACCTCGTCGGCGAGCGGCTGGTGGACGGCGCGCTCTCCACGTTCGTCGGCGTATCCCCAGAGGCCGTTCGGGCAGTGCCGGTCGTCGAGCCAACCGGGATGGTCGAGCACGGGGTAGAGCGTGATGCCGTGGAGCTCACACCCGCGCTGCATGGCCTTCTCGCACTGGCTCGCCACGTAGCGCAGCCAGGGCGCCCGGCCGTCGCCCTCGCTGCCCGTCTCGGACACGATCATCGGGCGCTCGTACCGCGCCCAGACGTCGAGGAGCATCTTCGAGAGGGGCTTGTAGCGGACGTCGTCCTTCGGAATGGTCGTACCGTCGAGCATGAACTGGTTGTCGGGGTAGGAGTTGACGCCGACGATGTCGAGGTACCGGGGGTGCCCCCCCAGCGTCGGCCAGACGTCACCGCGAAGCATGTCCCAGGCCTGGTACTGGAGGAGCTCGTCGCAGGCGACGCGGCCCCATGTCTTGGGGTGCTCGGGTGACGGCAGGATGTGGATGATCGGCTCGGGCTGGAGAAAGCGCGCCCGTGGGTCCACGAGCCTTATTGCCTCGATCGCCTCGATCGTCGCACGCACCAGCTGCGCCTTCAGCTCGACGCCGCGCGCGCGCGCGAAGGGATTCAGGCAGCGGACGTCTCCGCCGGCCCAGGCGAGGAAGGACATCTCGTTGATCGGCGCGACCCAGGGCGGCTCGGCCAGCTCGGAGGCGTGGAATGCGGCGAAGTCCCGCGCGTAGCGACCGAAGCGCGACGGGAACGAACCGGCGAACGGATCCACGTCGTCCGGCCAGCCGAAGTGCATGAGGTCCCAAACGACCCGAACGCCATGGTGCTCGGCCGCCCGGAGCATCGGCGCCACGCTCGAGAAGTCGTGCGCGCCGCTCCTCCCGGCGACCACGGTCCACGGGACACCGTCACGGCACGCGGTCATCCCGAGCGCGCGGAGTCGCGCGTAGTCGGCCCCGGCGAGCTCGCGATGGCGCGTGCTCGCGAGGAGATCGAGCCTTCGCCCGTCCTCGAGGCGCTGGGTCGAGCACTCGAAGCCACCGAGGAAGACATCGTCGAACAGCGCAGCCGTCATGGGGTCGTCGGGCTCCGGGACGCGGCTCTTCCAAGGCGTGTGCCTCGTCCGGAAGAGCTCACGGCCTCGAGCAGGACAGCACGAATGCCACACGACCCTTCGCGCGTGGCGAGAGTGGACCGCTATCGTCCGGCCGACCCCACGATGCGTCGGCGCGTCCTCCGTCTCTCCGCCCTCCCGCTCTTGCTCGTCGCGCTGCTTGCCGCCGGTCCTCCCGACGTGCTCGCGAGCCGTGACTTCGCCGACCCGTTCGTCCTCCGCGAAGGGACCACGTACTACGCGTACGCGACAGGGACCGGCGGAGCTCATCTCCAGATGGCGACGTCGACCGACCTCACGACGTGGACGCGAGGCGCGGACCCGCTCCCCGTGCTCCCGTCCTGGAGCGTCCAGGCCGGGCACCTCACGTGGGCGCCGTCCGTCGTGAAGCGCGACGGACGCTGGGTGCTCTACTACACGACCGCGGACGCCAGCTCGGGCTTCCAGTGCATCGGGCGCGCCGTCGCGACACGCCCCGAGGGTCCCTTCGTGGACGACTCGCCGCGCCCGCTGATCTGCCAGACCGTCGGCGAGATGCGGCTCTGCGGATCGATCGACCCGAGCCCGTTCGTGGACGCGGACGGCAAGCTGTACTTGCTCTGGAAGAGCGACGAGAACGCGAGCGCGTGTCGCGCGGCGGCTCGGCTCTGGTCCCAGCGCCTCACGGACGACGGGCTCGCGACGATGGGCGCTGCGAGCGCCCTCGTCGCGACGGACCGCCCCTGGGAGGCGCCGCTCGTCGAAGGTCCGAGCATGTGGCGCGACGGCGGGACGCTCCACCTCTTCTACTCGGCGAACTGGTACGAGAGCGCGTCCTACGCGATCGGTCACGCTCGCTGCGACAGCCCTCTCGGCCCGTGCGCCAAGACCTCGGTCGACGGCCCGCTCGTCGCGAGCGACGGTGCGACGCTCGGGCCCGGCGGACAGGAGCTCTTCGCGGATCTCGGTGGCGGCGTCTGGATGGCTCATCACGCGTGGACCGCTCCGGCGACCTCGTACGGGAGCGGCGGCGCGCGCTCGTTGCGGCTCGCGCGCGTGACGTTCGCGGGGGGGATGCCGAGGATCACCGCAGCCGGCATCGCCAGGGGTGCCTCGTCGTCGCCGCTGGGTGCCGCCGCCGGCGCCCCGTGACGCCCTAGCGGCCCGTCGTCCCCGTCTTGGAGCCGGCGTCGCGGCACGCGATCTCGGTGACGTACCTCGCGAGCGCGCTCTCGAGAGAGGGCATGACCCCCGCCCTCTCGCTCGCGAGCGTCACGTCCGCGGGACGACGGGCAACCCAGCCGACGTCACAGCCGTCTCGCGGGAGAATGCGCCCCCTGTCCTCCCCCGCTGCCTCGGCCGCGAGGAACGCGAGCTCCGCCCACGACACGGAGCCCGTGTTCGCCACGTGATGGATGCCCGAGGCACCGTCGACCGCGAGCGTGAGCGTCGCGTCCGCGAGATCTGGCACGTAGGTAGGGGACACGCGTCGATCCCGTGCGGGATGCACGCTCCTTCCCGCGCGCAGGTCGGCGAGGGTGACCGTCACGAAGTTCCACGGGTCCCACGGCCCGAAGAAGGCCGCCGTCCGAACGACGAGCGCGTCCGGGCATCGCGCGAGCACCGCCGTCTCCGACACCGCCTTCGCCGTGCCATAGACGCTGAGCGGCGCGGTGACGTCGGACTCGACGTACGGCGCGCCCTTCGCTCCGTCGAAGACGAGGTCGCTCGAGTACGTCACGAGCTTCACGCCCGCCCGGGCGCATGCCTCCGCGAGGGTCGTCGCGACGGTGAGGTTCTCGCGAATGCAGCGCGAAGGATCCGCCTCGGCGGCGTCGACCCGTACGTCGCCCGCGGCGTTGATCACCGCCCACGGGCGATGCGTCGCGAGCGCCCGCTCGACGGCAGGGAGATCGGTCGCGTCGAGCTCCCCGCGCGTGAGCCCGACGACCGGGACCCGCCTTCGACGGAGGGTGCGGAGGACCGCGCTCCCGAGAGTGCCCCGCGCACCGACCACGAGGACCGGCGGCACGTGCTCGCGCCACGGCACGGGCGCGGCGTCCCCCACCGCGTCCCCGACGGCGGGGTAGAGGAGCCGCTCGCGTCGTCGCCACCAACCTGGCTGCGACGCGAGCGGATGGGTCGTCGTGCCGGACGCCGCGAGCTCCGCCGCCACGCGCGCGAGGGCCGTCGGCCGCACGACCCCCGCACGGACGTCGAACGTCCCCGGCTCGTAGGTCCCGCGGCCTTCCGTGCAGAGGCTGTCCCAGTCCTTCGCGCCGAAAGCGGACCACACGGTCACCGCGCGAACGTCCACGCCGCCCCGGCGCGCGGCTTCCGCCCCCTGCCACGCCTCGAACAGCCAACGGACTTGCTCTTCGCTCGTGCAGCCGAGGTGCACCTCGGTCAGCGCCATCGGCAAGCGGTACCGCTCCCAGACGACGCGGAGCAGCTCCGCGTGTCCGCAGATCCCCCCCGCGCGCACGCGGACGGCCTCGACGTCGGCGTAGACGTCCTTCGTGTTCCCGCCACGGACCTCGGCGGGGTAGCGCGAGACACGCTCGTCGAGGAAGCGGTCGCTCGTGAGGTAGTAGTTGACCCCGAGGAGATCGGGCGTGCACGGGCTCGCGACGAGGTCGTCGAGCACGTCGCGCGAGGCGCCCTCCCGCTCGAGCCACGACCGGAGAGGGTGTGATCGATCGACACGCCCGGAGAGCAGATCGTAGCCGAGGAAGCGACGCTCGTTCTCGTGGTCGGCCTGGTAGGCGAGGCGCGGCGTCGCGTAGACGGTGCCGAGGTCCTCGGTCTGCACGAGGCGCGCGGCCGGGATGACCTCGCGAATCGTCCGCATCGCTTCGCGCGTGGCGAGCACCTCGACGAGGAGCGCCTTGACGAACGCGCGTGCGCTCCGCTCGTGCGGATACCAGTGCCCGTACAGCCCCGAGAAGCGAGCCGTCGTACCTGGCTCGTTCACGGGGGTCCAGTCCTTCACGAACGGATAGCGCTCCGCGACCCGGCGGGCGTAGGCAGCGAGCCCTCTCACGAAGGAGTCCGCCGTGAGGCTCGTCGTGCTCGGTCCGCTCCCGTGGTGGACGAGGCCCACGATCGGCCGGAGGCCGAGATGGAGGCAGCGCGCGAGCCCGTCGTCCGCGAAGCGGAAGTCCGCGGCAAAGAGCCCGTCCGGCGCGGTGCGCTCCCAGAGAACGGGGAAGCGGACCGCCCGCGCCCCGAGCGACGCCACGAGCTCCAGATCACCCTGCCGATCGCGATGCCCCGTCAGCGCGAGCTGATCGACCTGGCGGTCGCCCACGCGGATCACGCTGCACTCGGCGCCCGCCCAGAGCTCCATCATCGCGGCGCCCCCCCGCGCTCGGTGACGAGGACCTCGGGATGGGTGACGGACACGGGCGCGGCCCCCTCGCTCGGCTCGACCGGACCGTCGCCCTGGTTCGCCCGCTTCATGTCGGCGAGCGGAAACTTCGGCGTCCGATCGCCACGGAGCAGCCCGTTCGCCTCCTGGTAGGTGTCGGTGAGCTGCGTGTAGCAGAACCCGGCGAGCACCGGCGCGGCGCGGACCGCCTCGAGCAGCTTCGCATAGCGCGCGCCGAGCTCCTGGCCGCTCGCCTTCGAGTAGCCCCACGTCCCCGGGCCGTCCTCGGCGACGGCGATCCCGCCGAACTCGGAGAGCACGACGGGGACACGTGCGCGGAGTCCGTCCTCGGCGACGACGAGCGCTCGCCCTCCAGGCCGCTCACGCTCGAGGATCTTCGGGAGCGACTCCACGGTCGCGTAGCGATCTCGGATCCTGTCCGGGCTCGCGTCGTAGTCGTGGATGCCGAGGATGTCCGTCGCGACGACCTCCCAGCCGTCGTTGCCGATGACGGGGCGCGTCGGGTCGAGCGTCTTCGTGAGGTGATAGACCGCCTCGACGTAGTGCCGCTCCGGCTTGCTGTCGGGCAGGTTCGGCACCCCCCACGACTCGTTGAACGGCACCCAGGCGATGACGCACGGGTGGCTCACGTCGCGCTTCACGATCTCGACCCACTGTCGCGTGAGACGCTCGACCGACCTCCGGGTGAACCGGTACGCGCTCGGCATCTCCGTCCACACGAGGAGGCCGAGCTGGTCCGCCCAGTAGAGGTACCGCTCGTCCTCGAGCTTCTGGTGCTTGCGCACGCCGTTGAACCCCATCGCCTTCGTGAGCTCGACGTCTCTCCTGAGCGCGTCGTCGTCCGGCGGCGTCAGACCGGTCTCGGGCCAGTACCCCTGATCGAGCACCATCCGCAGCGTGTACGGCCTCCCGTTCAGCGCGAAGCGCTCGCGGTCGACCGTGAAGGAGCGCAGCGCGGTGTAGCTCGCCATCGCGTCGACGACGTTCCCGTCCACGTCGAGGAGCTCGACGTCGGCGTCGATGATCGTCGGCCTCGCGGGGCTCCAGAGGAGCTCGTTCCGGAAGTCGTCGATGCCCGGGTCGGAGAGCGCGATGCGCCGGTGCACCTCGCCCGCGACGACGGCGTACCGGTCCTCCGCGAGGAGGACGTCGCCGGCGTGGAGGCGCACGGAGAGCCAGAGCCGCTCGCCCGCAGGCGCCTTCACGACCGCCTCCATCGCGATCTCCCAGCGGGTCATGTCCGGTGTCCAGCGGAGCTCCGTGACGCACGCGCGCCCGAGCCGCTCCATCCACGGCGTCAGCCAGATCCCCGTCGTGCGGGGGTACCAGATCGAGTGGGGCTCCAGCTGCCAGTCCTGCTTGCCTCGCGGCTTCGCGAGATCAGCAGGGTCGTCCTCCGCGCGAACGACGATCTCGTGCGTCGTGCCGTCGCCGAGCGAGCGCGTGACGTCGAGCGTGAAGGGCGTGTACCCGCCCTCGTGCGTGCCCACGAGCAGGCCGTCGACCCAGACCGTGGCGTGATAGTCGACGGCGCCGAAGTGGAGGACCTGTCGCTCGCTCGGCCCGACGGGCGGCAGCTCGACTTCGCGCCGGTACCAGCACGCCTCATAGAGCCCCGTGTCGTGGATCCCGCTCGCCTTCGTCTCGGGGGCGTACGGCACCCGGATCTCCGCGTCGTAGCGGACCTCGCGACGGAGGCGCGAGGCATCCGGGTCGAGCGTGAACTCCCAGATGCCGTCGAGGCTCAGCCACTCGGCACGTCGGAGCAGCGGACGCGGGTAGCCGACCGCGCCGCTCTCCACCGTTCGACGTGGCGGTCTCCCCCCCAGACCGAGCTTTGCGAGATGACGTCGCGGCAAGACGGGACCTCCTCTCGTGACGTGCGACCGCGCTCAGGCGGCGCGGTCGCCGGTCTCCGCGCGACGCCCCAGGATCCGATCGACGAGCGCGAGCGCCTGCCCCACGACCTGGTCCATGTTGTAGTAGCGGTACGTCGCGAGCCGACCGACGAAGTGTACGTGACGGGTCGCGTCCGCGAGGGACTTGTACTTCCGGTACAGCTCCGCGTTCTGCGGACGCGGAACCGGGTAGTACGGGTCGCCGTCCGCCGTCGGGATCTCGTAGACGACGCTCGTCTTCGGGTGCTCCTGCCCGGTCAGGTACTTGAACTCGGTGATGCGCGTGTACAGGTGCTCGTTCGGGTAGTTGATCACCGCGCCCGGCTGGAAGATGGGCCTGTCGTGCGTCTCGAAGACGAACTCGAGCGAGCGGTACGGGAGCGCGCCATGGCGGTAGTCGAAGAAGGCGTCGACTGGACCCGAGTAGACGAGGTTCGCGAACTTCACCTCGGAGGCGAGATCGCGCCAGTCCGTGTTCAGGACGATGCGGATGTTCGGGTGGTCGAGCATGCGCTCGAACATGCGCGTGTACCCGTGCAGAGGCATCGCCTGGAACTCGTCGGTGAAGTAGCGGTCGTCGCGGTTCGTGCGCGCCGGGACGCGCGCGGCGACCGCGGCGTCCAGCTCGCTCGGATCGAGGCCCCACTGCTTGCGCGTGTAGTTGCGGAAGAACTTCTCGTAGAGGTCGCGCCCGACCTTGCCGACGACCGCCTCCTCGCTCGTCCGCGGATGGCCGACCTTCTCCGCGCGGTCGGCGAGGAACGCCTCGATGCCGTGCTCGTCGAGCTCGAGCCCGTAAAGCATGTTCACTGTGTCGATGTTGATCGGGAACGGCAGGAGCTTCCCGTCGACGTGCGCGAGCACGCGGTGCTCGTAGGGCCGCCAGAGCGTGAACTGCGAGAGGTAGTCGAAGATTCGCCTCGAGGCCGTGTGGAAGATGTGCGGGCCGTACGCGTGGACGAGCACGCCGGCGTCGTCGTAGTGGTCGAAGGCGTTGCCGCCCACGTGGGGGCGGCGGTCGCAGATCATGACCTTCCTACCGTGCGCCGCGAGCCGCTCGGCGCACACCGCCCCTGCGAAGCCAGCGCCGACGATCAGATGGTCGAACACGGTGCCTCCTCGTCGTCTCGCGTGACCTCGAGCAGGGCGTCGGCCGCCCGCGTGCGACGGCGCCGGATGGCGTCGTGGACGTGCGAGCGCATGGCCTCCCAGGTCTGGTCCCAGGACATCTTCGCGATGAACGCGTCGCAGGCGGCGAGGCGCTCGACCCCTCTCGGCGTTCCTCGCTCGGAGAGCGCGGCGTCGATGGCCTTCGCCATCTCAACGGCCGTCTTCGCGATGCGCACGAGCCCCCGCTCGCCGTAAGGACGGACCACGTCGCGGATCGGGGTCGAGACGACGGGGCGACCGGCGGCGAGGAACTCGGGCGTCTTCGTCGGGCTGATGAAGCGCGTCGCGTCGTTGTCCGCGAACGGCATGAACGCGACGTCCCAGCCGGCGAGGTACGCGGGCAGCTCGTCGTAGCTCTTCCGCCCGAGGTAGTGGATGTTCGGCCGCTTCGGGAGGCTCTGGGGGTCGATCTTCGCGACGGGCCCGAGGAGGACGAAGTGCACGTCGGGACGCGCCGTCGCGACATCCCCGAGGAGCTGACGATCGAGCCGCTCGTCGAGCACACCGAAGAACCCCACGCGCGGGTGCGGGATCGCCTCCTGGTCCGACGGGTCCCTCTTTTCTCGCCGTGCCGCCGCGAAATGCGCAGCGTCGACGCTGCTCGGCATCGGATGCACGTTGGCGTGGCGACTCTTCTTGGCTTCCCAGAGGCTCACGCCGCCGGTGAACACGACGTCCGCACGCGCGAAGAGCTCCCTCTCCCGCGCGCGGAGCGCCGGCGGGGCACCTTGGAAGAGGGACAGCTCGTCCATGCAGTCGTAGACCGTCGCGACGGCCGGGACGTGGCGTGCCCAGCCGAGCGCCATGGGCGTGTACAGCCAGAGGAGCGGATCCTGCACCTCGTGCGTCCGCACGAGATCGTCCAGCAGCCTCCCCTGCGCGAGCTCGACCTCTTCGTCGGGGAGGCCGTGAGGCAGCTGCGGCACGACGACGTGGAGGCGGCCGTGCTCGTGCACCTCGACGTGCAGTCGCGGTGACGGTTCGCCGAACATCGGCTCCTCCACGAAGAAGACGCGACGTTCGCGCGCGAAGCGGCTCATCAGGTGATTGGGTCTCTGGAAGACGAATCCCCAGCGAAGATGGGACAAGCAGAGGACGTCATCGAACATGCGTGTGCTCCCTCTCGGCGCCCGCCCTCCGGGCGCTGGACTTCGGTGGCTCTGGCGGGCTCGACCCCACGAGGCTCGGGTCGTGTCGGCGGGCGTGCGGGCCGATGTAGCCCGCGCCGCCTGTGACGAGCACCGCCATGCGGCGACGCGGTTTGCATCCCGCATGCCTTTGCCTCACCGGGAGCGGCCGTGCGCTCGGGCTCCGCGGTCCGCGGCAGGGCGTCCGTGAAGCGTGGAGCGGGCGATCGCGATGCGATTCGCGGTCTCGCATTCGCGTCGCGAGGACGCAGCGCCGTACCGTCTGGACGCGGCCAACGCGCCCCGCTCCCGCGCGAGTCGGTGTGACGTGTGTCAGGTTTCTCGTGCAGGCGGGAGTCGCGCCGCCGGCGGAAGCTCCGCCTCGGGGAGCGTCAGAGCGCAGAGCCCCGAAGGGCAGACGACACCTCAGGAAGTGCGTCCGCGCGTGCATGGGCTTCGCGGGGGGTGATCTGGACGTACCTCGCGTCGTCGTCGAGCCCGGCTCGATCCAAGTCGACGCGGCTCCGCGGCGCCTGTCCTGGCAAAAACTCCCCACATTCAAGCCACTTGCCTCGCCACCTGTCGACGGCACCGTCCTTGCGCCGGGAGGTCTTCACGATGCCTTCCCTCCTCCCGCTGCGCCGCTCGTTCGTCACGAAGACCGTCATCGCGTTCTTCACGGTCGCTGGCCTCGTCGCCTGCGCAGGGGCCGACGGCGCGGACCTCGACGACGAGGACGGCGACGACGGCGACGGCGACGTGCTCAGCGACGGCGAGAACGTCGGCATCTCCCAGGACGAGCAGCGTGGCCCGGGCCCGTGCGCCGGCACGGCGATCGATCGCGCCATCCAGTGCGCCAAGCGCAAGGGCGCCACCGTCCTCTCCTTCTACCGGAGCCCCGCGGAGCAGGAGCGCGTCCGTCGCGAGAACCGCTGCACCAACCGCTGCACCGGGGGCGCCGGATGCATCCGCCCGACCGCCGGCTGCACGACGTCGCCGCATACGCGTTGCCGCGCCGTCGACCTCGTCAACGACGGCGCCCCCGTGAGCCGCACGGAGCTCCGCAAGTGCGGCCTCGCCAAGACGACGGCGCCTCACCGCAACCACTACGATCTCGTGAACTGATCAGCCCGGCCCGCGCGCACCCGCGCCCCGGTGGATCCCCGCCGGTCCAGCCGCGGCCGGTCACCATCACCCGCGAGGCTTCGAACGCGCGGACTTCCCCGCGAACGACGCAGGATCACGACCGGCCCGCTCGTTGCTCTCGAGCTTCCTCATGCGCCTGACCTGGGCCGGCCTGGCGATCGCGACCGTGCTCGTCGGGCCTCTCGTCGCCTGCAGCGGCGAGGAGGACGCGAGCGGCGACGACGGCTCGCCCTCCTTCGGGAACGGTACGGGCACCACCGGCGCGCCGGACAGCCCGACCGCGGCGGTCTCCTCCCCGACGGGCACCGCGCCCGGCACCCCCTCGGGCAGCATCCTGGATCCGTCGGCCCCTCCCGAGGTCGCCACGCATCCCGAGGTGGTGCTCGTCCTGTTCAAGGACGCCAAGAACTGGACCTGGTTCTGCACGGGCGCGCTGGTCTCCGCGCGCACCGTCGTCACCGCGGCGCACTGTCTCCAGGAGGGGCAGTTCTCCTCGTGGGAGGTCGTCGCGCCGACGGTCGCGGGCAAGCCCCGCATCAAGGCCACGTCTCTGCAGATGTTCGACGCCAAGTGGAGCGAGGTCGCGCGTCCCGACCTCGGTGTCCTCGTCCTGGAGACCGGGATCACGCTCCCGCAGTACGCCGAGCTCGCCGACGTGACGGGCGACGTCGACAGCGGCAAGACCGTGATGGTCTCCACCATCGTCCGTACCGAGGAGAAGCCCGAGGCCACGCTGAAGCGCGCGGGCACGATGAAGCTCTCGAAGACCGACAACTACGGCTACACGTCGGGCTACGGCGTCCCGATCTACTCGCGCGGCGGCGACTCCGGCGCCGGGATGTTCCTCGTCGAGAACGGGCAGATGACCCACAAGCTCGTCGCCGTCGAGCGCCAGCCCGACCCGCAGCGAAAGCTCGATCACCTCTCCCGCGTCACCGCGGCCTTCATCGGCTGGACGGCCTCCGCCTCCGACTGACGTATCCTTTTGGCGATGATCGGCAGGTCGCTGAACCAGCGTTACGGGAACATCATGCGTCTCTCGCCCGAGGACGCCGTCGCGCGGCTCGAGCAGCTCCTCGCTCTCCGTGCCGAAGACGTCGTGCGCGTACGCGCCGAGGACGCCCGCGCCGTCGCGTGCTGCGTCGTCGACGCGGACGAGGGCGCCGTGCGCGCGTGCCGAGCGCTCGGGCTCGCGATGAAGCCGGGAGGGACCGCCGTCTTCGGGCTCCTCGGCACGGACGCGGCGAAGACCTTCACGACCCTGCCGCGACACCATCGCGGCTGGCTCGAGACTCCTTGCGCGCCGCGCGAGACGAAGGTGCTGCTCCTCGCCGGAGGGATCGCGCTCCTCTCCCTCGTCACCGAGAGCGGCAAGGTCCGGGTCTCTGCCCTCGCGTGAGGCGTCACGCCGATCTGCTACCGTGAGCGCGCGATGCACATCCGCCAGAACGTCGTCGACGCCATCGGCAACACGCCCCTCATCAAGCTCCGACACGCCTCGGAGGCGACGGGCTGCACGATCCTCGGAAAGGCCGAGTTCCTGAACCCCGGCCTCTCGGTGAAGGATCGCGCGGGCCGTCAGATGATCCTCGAGGCCGAGGCGCGGAAGGAGCTCGAGCCGGGCGGGCTCGTCGTCGAGGCGACCGCGGGCAACACCGGCATCGGCATCGCGATCGTCGCGAATGCGCGCGGGTACCGAACGCTCATCGTCATGCCGGACACGCAGAGCCAGGAGAAGAAGGACGCGCTCCGCTCGTTCGGAGCCGAGCTCGTCGAGGTACCTGCCGTCGCCTTCGCGAACCCGAACAACTACCAGCACGTCGGTCGTCGTCTCGCCGATCAGCTCAGGAAGGAGGAGCCGAAGGGCGTCCTCTTCGCCGACCAGTGGAACAACGTCGACAACCGGAAGGCGCACTACGTGTCCACCGGGCCCGAGATCTGGGAGCAGACGGGGGGCAAGGTCGACGGCTTCATCTGCGCGATCGGCACGGGCGGCACCATCTCCGGCACCGCCGCGTTCCTCCGCGAGAAGAACCCGAGCATCCGGATCGGCGTCGCCGACCCGCGCGGCGCGGCGATGTACGAGCTCTTCACGAACGGCAAGGCCGTCGCCACGCCAGGCGGCTCGATCACGGAGGGCATCGGGCTCGGACGGATGACGCCGATCCTCGAGGGGCTCCGCGTCGATCACGCCTACATGATCCCCGACGAGGAGGCGATTCCGCTCGTCTTCGACCTCGTCGAGCACGAGGGGCTCTGTCTCGGCGGGTCGTCCGGCATCAACGTCGCAGGTGCGATCCGCCTCGCGAAGGAGCTCGGACCGGGGCACACGATCGTGACGATCCTCTGCGACGTGGGTACCCGCTACACCTCGAAGCTCTACAACCCGACGTTCCTCCGCGCGAAGAACCTCCCGGTCCCGGCCTGGCTCGAGAAGAAGCGCGACATCGCGATCCCGTTCCAGGCGTGAGCTCGTGAGTGGCCCGCGGCTCGCATGAGCCCGAGGGTGGGAAACCTCGCCTCCTCCACGATCGGACTCGGCCTCGCCGCGGTCGTCGCGATCGCACCGGCCTGCGGCGTCACGGCCTCCCTCACAGGCGGCGACGACGGAGTCGGCGACGGCGGCGACGGGCCGGGCGGCGGGCCGGGCGGCGGGCGTGGCGACCGCGAGTGCCTCACGGACGCCGACTGCCCGGTCGCGTGCGACTATCGTGGCCGGTGCATCGAGACGCCGAGCTGCAAGGTGCACCTCGGCGGCGACACGTGCGGAGCGGGCGAGGTCGGCCTCGCGAGCGCGAAGCACGAGAGCTGCTGCAAGACGCTCCCCGTCCGCGGCTTCACCGACCCGGCCCACCCCGCCAAGACGGTCTACCTCGACAAGTACGAGATCACCGCGGGGCGGATCCGCGCCTTCCTCGACACGCTCCGGCTGACGCGCGGCAAGCCGGACGTCCGCGGCTTCGTCGCGTCGCGGCGTCCGTCGAGTTGGGACCCGAGCTGGGACGCGTTCCTCCCCACCGACGACGCCGGCGACAGCGTCGTCGTCGCGAAGAACCTCCTCGGCGACGTCCGCCCTTTGCCCGATCGGCCGCCGCCGCCCGAGACCGACCAGCGCCGGAGCACCGGAGTCGACTACCAGTTCAACGGAAGCCTCTTCGTCTACCTCCACGGAAACAACTGCAGCACGCACGCCCCGGACGCGTTCGGCTTCCCGACCTGGTTCTACCCGCCGACGACGCTCGCGAAGTACGGCCCGGACTTCCCGCCTCGCGCGGACGGCATCCTTCCCGACGGCACGCGGGTTCCCGCGAGCGAGCACCTCGACGTGAAGGCGATGAACTGCGTCACGCACGCGATGCTCGCCGCGTTCTGCGCATGGGACGGCGGCGAGCTCGCGACGGACGACGTGCTCGACTTCGTGACCGACAGCCCGAAGGAGCTCGGCATGGCTCCCGGCTGCGGCACGCAGATCGGCTCCGAGAACCCGCCGCGGTCGGACGAGGCGACGAAGGGCGGACGCTGCGCGGACCTCGAGAAGATCAACGCGACCTACGACGCCGGAGGGCAGCTCCCGGAGCCGAACAGCCCTCTGAACGCGAACAACTACGCCTTCCCGACGTTCCCCCAGGGCACGAGCCACGACAAGGCGTGGGAGGTCGCCGCGCCCGGACGAGGCACCGTCGCGTCGGGCGGCGAGCAGGTCGACGTCGTGCGCATCGCCGAGGGCGACGAGCCGTGGGTCGACCTCGCCGGCAACCTCGTCGAGTCGGTGCGGGTCACCGAGGGAGGCAGGTTCACGGGGCGCTTCGGCATCCGCTACCGCGGCATCGGGTACCAGAGCGCGCGCTCCGAGCTCAACACGAGGAGCGACTGGGAGGGCGAGGGCGGGCTCCGCCGCATCGAGCGGCCCGAGGCGAAGGCGGCGTTCCTCGGCGGTCGATGCATGCGCTTCCGGTGACGCGCACGCGTCCTGCAAGCGAGCGGCGCATGAGCGCCGTTGCCCCTCCCCCGGTCGACCTCACGATGTCGTCGCTGCGCGTCCTCGCCGAGCGCGAGCACATCGGCGAACGCGTCACGCATCCCGCCCCCATCAGGCCGACGTCGCGCGCGCGTCTCCGCCCGCTCCTCGGCCTCGGCGTCCTCCTCGCCACCCTCGCGGGCCTCGCGCGCGTGTGGCGCGGCGTCACGACGAAGCGTCGACCTCTGCGCAGGCTCCTCGCGGCGCGCTGACGGACGAAGTACCCTTCGGGGCGTGCTCCGCCACGGGCCCGGGAGTCTGTTCGCCGGACGCTACGAGATCCGGCGCCTGCTCGGCCGTGGAGCCATGGGCGAGGTCTACGAGGCCGTCCTGCAGAGTCCGTCGGGCTTCACGCGCAGGGTCGCGTTGAAGTGCCTTCGCCCCGAGCACGCCTCGAACCCGAAGGAGCTCGCGGGGCTCCGCGAGGAGGCACGGATCGCGAGCCTCCTCCACCACGGCAGCATCGTCGACGTCATCGACTTCGGCATCGTGGACGGCGCTCCGTTCCTCGTCCTCGAGCTCGTCGAGGGGATGAGCGCCGCGACGGCCGCCGCACTCGCGCGCGGAGGCGGGCACGAGGTCCCTCTCGGCGCTGCGCTCACGATCGCGGTCGATGCCGCGCGCGCCCTCCACTACGCGCACGAGCTCACGGACGAGGCGGGGCGGCCTCTGCACATCCTCCATCGCGACGTGAAGCCGTCGAACATCCTCCTCTCGTTCGCCGGGGACGTGAAGCTCGTCGACTTCGGGATCGCGCTCGCGGACGACCGGGTCCGCGACACCACGGTGGGGTTCGCGAAGGGCACGCGGGGCTACATGAGCCCCGAGCAGCTCATCCGCGGCCCGCTCGATCCGCGGTCGGACGTCTTCGCGCTCGGCTGCACGCTCCACGCGCTCCTCCTGGGCGAGAGCCCGGCGCGAAGCGACGCGGCGCTCGCGAGGCTCGTCGCGCAGCAGCCGCTCGAGATCCCTCGCGGGTCCCTGCCGGACGACGTGCTCGCGGTCGTGTCCCGGGCGCTCGCGCCGCGGCCTGCCGATCGCCATCCGAGCGCGCTCGCGTTCGCCGAGGACGCGGCGCGCCTGCTCGCGGCGCGGCGACACGCGGACGGTCGGGGGCTCGTCTCCGGTTGGCTCGAAGGCCTCCGCGGCGCACGCGCGAAGAGCGCGCCGCCGGCGCCGCTCTCGCATGCGGCCCGCGAGACGCTCTCCATCCCGACGCCGCTCCCCCTCGCCCCGGTCGGCGTGCCCG
>JALHPN010000100.1 GCA_022842465.1 Polyangiaceae bacterium
TGGTCGTCGCCGTCGCGGTGGTCGTCGCCGCCGCCGGGGCCGCAGCGGCGGCCGGCGCGGTGGGCGCGGGGGCGGCCACGGGCTCGGGCTTCGTCAGCAGGTGCTTCGCGCCGAGCATGCCGCCTGCGCCGAGCGCGAAGAGCGCCGCCGCGAGGAGGGCACGACGCGCCGCCGGGTTCGACGGCGGACGGATCTCGCTGTCGTCGCCCGGGTCGGATTCCTGGACGGCGCGCGGCGACGTGTTCTCCGAGAGCGTCGTGCGACCCGCGGTCATCGCAGGCGGCGGCACGGAGTTCGGGTTCTGGAAGGTCGAAGGCAGGAGGTTCGCGCCCTTGGAGACGGCGATCGCACGCTCGACGCACTGCCGCGAGCGCTTCGGACCGAACGGCGCGAGCGCGACGGCGAGCTCCGCGATGCTCTGGTAGCGCTTCGTCGGGTCCTTCTCGAGGCACTTGAAGACGACCGCCTCGAGCTCCTGCGGGGTGTCGGGCGCGAGCGACGGGATGTCCTGCGGGATGGTCTCGAGGACGGACGCGCAGACCTCGGTGACGCTCGTGCCGGAGAACGGCGGCCGACCGGTGAGGAGCTCGTAGGTCATCGCGCCGATCGACCAGATGTCGGCGGTCGCGTCGACGTCGATCTTCCCGCGGAGCTGCTCGGGGGACATGTAGAGCGGCGAGCCGAGCAGCGACTGCGTCTTCGCGACGGAGATCTGGCCGCCGAACATGTTGCCGGTCAGCGCGGTCTTCGAGACGCCGAAGTCGAGGACCTTGATGATCGGGAGGCCCTTCTCGCGCTTCACGAGGAAGAGGTTCTCCGGCTTGATGTCTCGGTGGATGATGCCGTTCGCGTGCGCGGCGGCGAGCGCTTCGCACGCCTGGAGGACGAGCTCGATCGAGCGCTCGACGGGGAGCTTGCCCTCGGTCGCGATGACGGTCTCGAGGTCCTCGCCCTCGAGGTACTCCATCACGATGTATGGGCCGCGGTCGTTGATGACCCCGACGTCGAGCACGGTCGCGATGTACTCGCTCTTGATGCGCGCGGCGGCCTTCGCCTCGCGGGCGAAGCGGCCGATGATGTCCTGCTGCCGCGCGAACTCGGGCTTCAGGAACTTGATCGCGACCATCTCGTCGAGCTCGAGGTGGCGCGCGGCGAGGACGATCCCCATTCCACCTTCGGCGAGGACGCGGTCGACGACGTAGCGGCCGGCGATCTTCTCGCCCTTGAGGAACGGCGCTTCGATCACCTTGTGCGTCGCCATCGTTCCACTCTTCATCGGATCGAGCGAGTCGACAGGGGGCATGCCGGCAGCCTTGCGCGCAGAGTGGTCCATCGACACCGAGGATACGGGGCTCGTCAGTCCCGTGACAAACACCCCGCGATGGGCGAGTGAAGATCCGTGAGAGTCTCCCCGACACGGGCACCTCTCGGCCACCCGCGTGGTCGGGCCTCGCGTCAGGTCGGCGGGAACGTCATCTCGGCCAGGTCGGGCGGCACCCGCAGGGTGGGGCCCGTGCGCTCCTGGACCTCCCGCGCGCTGCACCCGGGGGCCACCTCCCGGAGGACGAGCCCATCCGTGGTCACGTCGATGCAGGCGAGGTCGGTGATGATGCGATGGACGACCCCGCGTCCGGTGAGAGGGAGAGTACACTCCTCGAGGATCTTGGGGGCGCCGTCCTTGGCCGCGTGGTCCATGATCACGACGACGCGCTTGGCGCTCGCGACGAGGTCCATCGCGCCGCCCATCCCCTTCACCATCTTCCCGGGGATCATCCAGTTCGCGAGGTCGCCCCGGGCGCTCACCTGCATCGCGCCGAGGATGGCGAGGTCGATGTGCCCGCCGCGGATCATCGCGAAGCTCTCGGCGCTGGAGAAGATCGCCGAGCCCTTCAGCATCGTGACCGTCTCCTTCCCGGCGTTGATGAGGTCCGCGTCGACCTCCTCCGCCCTCGGGTAGGGCCCGATGCCGAGGAGGCCGTTCTCGCTCTGGAGGACGACCTCGACGCCGTGCGGGATGAAGTTCGCCACGAGCGTCGGCATCCCGATGCCGAGGTTCACGTAGTACCCGTCGCGGAGCTCCTGCGCCGCGCGCATCGCGATCTGATCGCGGGTGAGACCCTTGCTCATTTCGACACCGTCCGACGCTCGATCCGCTTCTCGAAGCTCTGCCCCTGGAAGATCCGGTGCACGAAGATGCCCGGCGTGTGGATGTGATCGGGGTCGAGCGCGCCGACCTCGACGATCTCCTCGACCTCCGCGATCGTCACCTTCGCCGCCGTGGCGCACATCGGATTGAAGTTCATCGCCGTGTGCCGGTAGACGAGGTTCCCGAAGCGGTCGCCCTTCCATGCCTTCACGATCGCGTAGTCGCCCGTGATCGCCCGCTCGAGCACGTAGCTCCGGCCGTCCCACTCGCGCACTTCCTTCTTCGGGCTGGCCTTCGCGACGCTGCCGTCGGCCGCGTACTGGAGCGGGAGGCCGCCGTCGCTCACCGCGGTGCCGGCGCCCGTCGGCGTGAAGAAGGCGGCGATGCCCGCGCCGCCCGCGCGGAGCCGCTCGGCGAGCGTGCCCTGCGGGCAGAGCTCGACCTCGAGCTCGCCGGAGAGGTACTGCCGCTCGAACTCCTTGTTCTCGCCGACGTAGCTCGAGATCATCTTCTTGATCTGTTTCTGGCGGAGCAGGATGCCGAGGCCGAAGTCGTCGACGCCGCAGTTGTTCGACACGAAGGTGAGCTCCTTCGGGCCGAGCTCCGCGAGCGCTCGGATGGCGTTCTCGGGGATTCCGCAGAGGCCGAAGCCTCCGGCGAGGATCGTCGCCCCGCTCGGGATGTCGGCGACGGCGTCGCGCGCGCTCTTGACGACCTTGTTCATCGAGCGCCGACCCTACTACGAGTCCCGGGCGACGCGGTGCGGCGAAACGCGGGGAACTTGCCCCGACCCGCCCGCGCGTGGTGGCGTCGGAGACGATGCGAAGCGCTCTTCCCGTCCTCGTCGTCGTGATGCTCGCGGCGCCGCCGGCGTTCGCCGGCCCCGCCCTTCCGAAGCCGCCGGCCGGGAAGACCGCCGGCGGTCACGGCAAGACCGCGCTCCTCGCGCCGTCGCCCGCTCATCGCGTGGCGCCGGCGATGAGCATCGGCTCGCCGACGGAGGGACGTCTCGCCGGTGGCGCGCACCTCGTCCCCGGGGATCACCTCCGCATCGTCCCGCAGTACGCGAACGGTGACGTCCGGTGGGGGCTCGACGCGCTCGTCGGGATGCTCGATCGCGCGGCGAAGAGCGTGCGTCGGCAGTTCCCGGACGCCGTGATGTCGGTGGGGCACCTCTCGAAGAACGGCGGCGGCGAGATCGATCACCACGCCTCGCACGAGAGCGGTCGCGACGCGGACGTCGGGTTCTACGTCAAGAACCACATCGGTAAGCCCGTCTACGCGGACCATTTCGTCCCCTTCACGGCGGACGGAACGTCGCGGTCGTGGCCCGGCGCGCACTTCGACGACGCGCGGAACTGGGCGCTCGTCGCGGCCCTCGTCACGGACCCCCAGGCGAGGGTGACCCATCTCTTCGTCGCGACCCCGCTCCGCGCGCGACTCCTCGCGCACGCCGAGCGGATCGGGGTCCCCCACGCGACCCGGCAGCGTGCCTCCGAGGTGATGGCCCAGCCGCGCGGGGCGCTCCCGCACGACGATCACTTCCACGTCCGCATCGCGTGTCCGTCCGGGATGGACAAGTGCATCGAGCAGCCGATCGTGAAGCGCAGCTCGAAGACGCGCGGAGCCCTCGCCGCGAACCTGCACGGCAAGGCGGGCGGGGCGCAGCCGTCCGTCCACGCGTCGCCCGCGAAGCGCAGCGCGCCGCCGCCTGCGAAGAGCGACGCGAAGCCTGCCGCGAAGCCGCGCGACGACGAGAGCGCGAAGAGCGAGTCGCTCGTCCCGAGCCTCGCCCCTATCGTCCCGGGCCTCGACTCCGCCGTCATCGCCGCGCCCCTCGCCAACGTCCCTCGCGACACGCCCAGGGAGCCTCCGTCTCCCGACGATCAGCCGGCGGTGCGCCCCGTCGACGACCCCGACGGCGTGCTCGAGTGAGGCGCGCGGCCTGAGGGTATCGGGGGCGACAGGAGCTATGCTACCTAGGCCCGCCCTCTCCCGGGGCCGAGGCCCCCCGACCCCCTGCATGGCCGAGAGTTACGCACCCGCTGGTTTCGGCACGATCGATCGACGGGCGACGCTCGTCGGTCGGACGGCGGAGCTGCGCGTCCTCGACGAGGCGCTGAGGGGCGTCCGGGAGGAGCGGAAGGCGCGCACGGTCACCCTCGTCGGGGCCGGCGGGATCGGCAAGACGCGCCTCGCGCGAGACTTCCTCGCCAAGCAGCGGGACAGCGCCCTCGGCGCTCCGCGTGTCTTCCGCGGGTCTGCCCGTGAAGGCGGCGGCATGTACGACGTCTTCGCGCGCGTCCTCCGCGCGCGCTTCGGCATCGTCGAGGGGATGGACGCGGAGGCGGCGAAGGCGCAGGTCCGCGCGCAGGTCGCGTCCGTGCTCGAGGACCGCAAGGTCGGCGACGTCTGCTTCTTCCTCGGCCAGCTCCTCGACCTCGAGTTCATGGACTCGCCGCTGATCCAGGCGGTGCGTACCGAGCCGGCGCAGATGCGGCTCCTCCGGCGCGCGGTCCTGAAGCGATTCTTCGCCGCGGACGCGACCCACGTGCCGCGGTCGAGCGTCGTCGATCCGGTCGAGCTCGCGGGCCCCGACGGGAAGATGCCGGCCTCGAAGCCGCACTCCGCCGGAGGCCCGGTCGTGCTCGTCTTCGACGATCTCCAGAACGCCGAGGCGGAGTCGCTCGACCTCCTCGGGCACCTGCTCGACGGGCTCGACGCGCCGGTGCTGATCCTCTGCCTCTCGCGTCCCGAGATGCTCGCGCGGCGCGACGACTGGAAGAAGCACGGCGGGAGCCGCCACAAGGTGGTCGAGCTCTCGCCTCTCTCCGAGACGGACTCGGCGCGCGTGATGGAGGACCTCCTGGCCCCCTGCGGCGAGGCGGAGGGGCTCGACGATCTCGTCGACGCCGCGACGACGCTCGCCGGCGGCAACCCCGCGCTGCTCGAGCGCATGGTGCGCGTCTTCCACGACATCGGCGTCGTCGAGGTGCAGGACGAGTTCGCGGAGGTCGAGACGTGGCTCGTCCACGTCGAGCGGCTCGAGCACGTGAAGCTGCCACTCACGATCGAGGACGCCATCCAGGCGCGGATCGCCGCGCTGTCGGCAGAGGGCCGCGATCTCCTCGAGCGCGCCGCCACCATGGGCAGCGTCTTCTGGCTCGGTGGGCTGCTCGCCATCGCGAGGCTCGACGTGAACGCGCCCGACGTGTGGTCGCGAGCCTCGGTGACCGACGCGGGCAAGATCCGCGAGCTCTTGAACGAGCTGACGGAGCGCGACTACGTGTTGAAGCTCCCCGACAGCACGTTCGCCGACGACGAGGAGTATGCGTTCAAGCACAACCTCGAGCGCGAGATGCTCCTCCGTCTCTTGCCGAGGGGCCAGGTCGGACGCTTCCACAAGGCCGTCGCCGACTGGCTCTCCTTCAAGCCGAACGTGCGGTCGCACGAGGAGACGCTCGGCCAGCTCGCGCGCCACCAGGAGCTCGCGGGTCTCGTCGTGCAGGGCGCCGCGACGTACCTCGAGGCGGCCGACCTCGCGCGCTCCCGCTACGCGAACATCAAGGCGGCCGAGTACTACGTGAAGGGGCTCGGGCTCCTCCGTGACGGCGCCGAGGGCTCGACCGAGCAGCAGCTGCGCGCCCTCCACCACTTCGGCGACGTCCTCCAGGTCCAGGGCAAGAACGACGAGGCGCTCGACGCCTTCAACGAGATGCTCGCGCGCGCCTACCGGCTCGACCTGCGCGCGAAGGGGGGCGCCGCGCACTCGCGCATCGGGCGTCTCTACCGCGACACGGGCCGGCTCGACGACGCGCAGGTCCACCTCGAGGCGGCGCTCGCGCTGTTCGAGGACGGCGCCGACGAGCGCGGGATCGCGAGCACCGTGGACGACCTCGGGAAGCTCTGGTGGCTGCGCGGGGACTACCAGAAGGCGCTCGAGCACACGCAGCGCGCGCTCGTCATGCGCCGTCGGCTGGGCGACAGGCGGTCGATCGCGCTGTCGCTCAACAACCTGGGCCTCGTCTACCAGGACTCGGGGCAGTTCAAGCTTGCGCTCGACTCGTTCGAGCAGGCCCTCCGCATCCGCCGCGAGATCGGCGACCTCGTCGGCGTGTCGATCTCGCTGAACAACCTCGGCACGGTCGCCCAGGACCAGCGCGACGACCAGCGCGCGCTCACCCTCTTCCTCGAGGCCTGGGAGGTCGCGAAGGAGACGGGGGATCGCAACCGCATCGCCCTCGTCCTCACGAACCTCGGCGAGACGTACAACCGGCTCGGGGATCCCGCGAAGGCGATCACGTACCTGAAGCAGGCCGAGGAGATCGCCGACGAGCTCGGCGACAAGCTCGGGCTCGCGGAGGCGGTGCGCGGGCTCGGCAAGGCGTACCTGAAGCAGCGGGAGTACACGAAGGCGCGCGAGTGCACCGCGCGCGCGGTGGACATCTTCCGCGAGGTGCAGAGCAAGGTGCAGCTCGGCGTCGCGCTCCGTTCGCTGGGCGAGGTGATGGCGGCGGGCAGCGCGGGCGGCGAGGGGCTGATGACGGCCCGCGCGCACCTCCTCCAGTCGGTCTGGATCTTCGAGGAGATCGGCAACGACGTGGAGCTCGCGCGGAGCTGTCGGGTCTACGCCGCGCTCCTCCAGGCGTCGCCGGACTTCGAGACGGACCCGACCTCGGTGAAGGAGGCGGAGCAGTTCGCGCGGCGCGCGGAGGAGATCTTCGCCAAGCTGAAGCTGAGCTCGCACGGCTTCGACGTCGACACGTTCTTCGGCGCGCGCTCGCCCTGACCGTGTTCGACGCGTACCTCGGCATCGATCAGACCGGCGCGGTGAGGCCGGACGGAACGCCGCGACCGCTCCACGCGGCCCTCGTCACGCGCGCCGGAGGGCTCGTGGTGAAGGACCTCCCGTCGGCCTCGCGCGAGGTGCTCGAGGCCTGGACCGAGGGGGCGGGCGTCCGCTGGTCGCGCGTCGCGATCGTGCTCGACGTGGTGATCGGGCTGCCGTCGACGTGCTGGCCGTCGTGGGCGACGGGAGAGGGCGGGGAGCGCCCGTGGTCGCTCTTCGCGCGTGCCGCCGAGACGCCGGGCTGGGGGCGCCCCGCGGGGGAGCGCTTCTTCGAGACGCTCCGCCCCCGAGCGTCGTCCGAGCCCCTCCCGCGGCGGCACTGCGAGCGCGAGGCCGGCGCGAACAGCGTCTTCGTCACGCGGCCCTTCCAGAAGAACGTCCAGACGGGGACGTTCCGTGTCTGGAAGGACCTCGCCGGGGCGGGCGGCGGCCGGCGATGGGCGAACGTGTGGGCGTTCGATCGACGCGTCGCGGTGCGGCGGGCGCCGTGGATCTTCGAGGGCTATCCGTCGCTTCTCTGGGCCGAGGTGTTCGGCCATCGGCGTCGCGCTCCGGCGCGCTTCGGCGAGGTCCTCTCGTCGGCGAAGGCGCTCGGCGTCGACGCGCGCGCGCGGGCGGCGTTGGTGCGGCGCGTGGCGGCGGCGCCCGACGTCGCCGACGCCGCCGTCCTGGCGCTCGGTGCGGCGTGCCTCGACGCGGAAGGGCGCCTGATGACGCCCTTCCGAGCGTTCGGAACCCAAGTGATTCCGCGGCAGGAGGGCTGGATCGCGGGGCTCGCTCGGTCGGGCGCGTGATCGGGCGGGAACGCGGGAAGGGCCGCGCGGGGTCGTGGGTTCAACGGGCATGAACGTGCTCCATGTGCTCCACCTACGAACGCGCGGCATCTCTCTCCTCGGGGACGAGCGCGAGATGCTCGAGCGCCGCATCGTGTTCGCGGTCGATCGCTTCGCGGACCGGATCCGCCGGATGGACGTGACGTTCGAGGACGTGAACGGACCGCGCGGCGGCGTCGACGTGAAGTGCCACGTCCACCTCGTCTTGCGTGACGGCGGGGACGTCGACGTCGAGTCGCTCGGCCCGAACCCCCTCGCGGCCGGGGCGACGGCGCTCGACCGGATGCGGCGCGCGGTCGGCCGGAGGACGGCGAAGCGTGTCGAGGAGCGCCGGAGCGGTGCGTCGCTGCGTGCGGTCGTGCGCGAGGTGGAGGCGGAGGCCTCGTCGCCCGCGCTCACCACGGCCGCGGGCTGAGGCTCGGAAACCCGGCGCTCGCGCCGAGCGTGCGTCGGCGCGGGCGCCACAGTGTCCCCGCCTTGCCCCAGCGCATGGGGCGGCGTCGGGCGGAGGGTCAGGTGACGGCAGGGCCCTCCGGGGTCCCCGGGGCGGGAGGATCTTCCTGCGGGGCGTCCGCGGGCGGCGGATCTCCGATCGGTCCCTTCGGCGCCGGCGATGCCGGCGGCGGCGGTTCACGCGCCGGGGGCTCGTGGGGCGGCGGATCGGGCACGGGACCGTTCGGCGGCGGGGCATCGGGCGCCGCAGGATCCTGGGCGGGCGCCGGCTTCGGCGTGCCGCGCGAGGGCGGCGGCGTGGTCGGCTTCGAGCTCTCCGGACCGTCGGTGGACATGCCCTCCCACCAGCGAATCGCGTGCCGTCCGGCCGCGCGAGGTCACAGCTCGACGAAGTCGTGCGCGCTCGTCGTGCCGACGGACGTGAAGAAGCGCTCCAGCGCGCGGACGTGGAGCGGGAAGGCGACGACGTCGGCGAGCCCCTTCGGGCCGAAGACGAGACCGCGTCCGGCGGTCTCGTGGTCCGGCGTGAACGGGCCGAGGGCGGCGCGGTCGACAGCCGTCGCGAGCGAGAACAGGAGCACGCGATTCGGTCGCGGTTCGGTGGACGTGAACCAGAACGGGATCAACGTGGACGCGTCGATCGACACCCCGGTCTCCTCGCGTAGCTCGCGTGTGCCGCCCTCGGCCCACGTCTCGTGCTCCTCGAGGAAGCCGCCCACGAGGGCGAGCTTGCCGAGCCCCGGCTGGATGCCGCGGCGGACGACGAGGACCCCCGTCCGGCCGCCGTCTCGTACTGGCAGGAGGACGACGGAGACCGGGATCGGATTCGCCCAAACCTGCTCCTTGCATGCCTCGCAGGTGCGCGGATAGCTCGCCGTGCTCGCGTAGGCCGTGCCGCACCGAGAACAGAACGTGTCGCGCGTGTTCGCCATGCGCGGGAGCCTCGCAGGCTCCCGTGCACGACGGCAAGCCTCACTGGACCGTGATCTGGCCCGAGGCGAGTGAGCTCCCCGCCTTCGCCGGGGACAGCGCGCTGACGTTGACCTTCCAGTCGCCTGCCGTCACCGTGCTCGTCGAGGACGCGTTCACCGCGATGCTGCCCTGGCCGTCCGTCGTGAGCTTCCCGAGCGCGGCGGCGCCGATCGAGCCCTGCCCCGCGCTCGCCTTCCACGTGCAGCTGACGCTCGCGAGCTTCGTCGACGATACCGTCGAGAGCGACACCATGACGTCGCCGCTCGTCCCCGCATCCCACTTGAACGCGAGCGCGTTCGCACGGTTCACGGCGAGCGGCTGACCGGGTGCCGGCCACGCGGGCTCCGTCAGGGTGACGAACGTAGGCGCCTTCAGCGTGGTGCTGAACGCCGGGATGTCTGCGCCCTTCGCGTCGACCGCGATCTCCTGCTCCGAGCCGAAGAGCTTCACCTGCCCCGTCTTGTACGGGTAGCTGCCGTTGTCGTCGGGCGTCATCGTGACGTCGAGGTCCGCCGCGACGGTGATGTCGCCCGCGTGCTTTTGCTTCGGAGTCCCCGCGTCCGAGACGCCGCCGCTGCTCGAGCCGGCGTCGGTGGGCGAGAGGTCGCAGTCGGTCACGGTGCAGTCGCCGTCCTTGGCGGTGTTGCACTTCGTGCCTTCCCCGCCCGAGCCCACGGCCGTGCCGCCGGTCGCGAACGACGCGATGAGCGAGTAGGAGTCGATGGTGGTCGGGCCGGCGGTGAAGCTCGTCTGCGTCATGGAGATCGTGCCGATCTTCGCGTCGGCCTCTCCGCCGCTGGAGCCGGAGCTCGAGCCGCCGTCGCCGTCGCCGCTGCTGCCGCTCGACGAGGACGACGAGGACGAGGACGAGCTCCCGTCTGGCGTGCTGCTGGTCGTGACGGTGCAGGCGACCGCCGCGCTCGCGAGCGCGACGAAGGTGAGGAGGAGGGGCGAGGTCGAGGTCAGGAGTCGCTTCATGGCACTGCATACGCCACGAACCGCGACGGATCTTCCGGCCGACGCGCGCCGCCTCGTCGAATGCGCGTCGAGAGCACGCCCTCGTGCGCTCGAAGTGCAGCCTCGTGCACTCGCGTGAGCGCGGGTCAGCGGACGGTGGGAGCGCCGCCGCGGGCGCGCGCCGCGAACTTCGCGCGCGCGAGGCTCAAGCGAGAGCCAGGCGCCGTCGCCTCGAGCCCTGCGAGCACTCGATGCTCGAGACGCCGCGCCGGCGTCGCCTTCGCGCCCAGCGCGGCGAGCGCCCACGAGCCGGCGTGGAGGCTCGCGGGGCGGAGCGCCGTCTTCACCGTGCGCCCCCCCGCTACGGCCGTGCCCGTGTTCGTCGCGTACGAGAACGTCAACGTGCGGCTCGTGGCGCACGTCGCGTCCACGGCCGCGTCGGGCGCCCCGAGGAACGCTCCCTTCATCTTGGCACCGCACGCGTCGACGAGGCCGTGCGCGCCGTCCGGGACGAGGACGAGGGTGTCCTTCGCGAGCGTCATCGAGGCGTGCTCCGCCCACGCGCTCGGCGTGGCGGGATCGAGCAGGCCGCCGACGAGGAGGGCGGGTCCGTCCCACCGCGCCGGCTGGCGCGTGATCGGATCCGAGGGACGGAGCGGCCACGCCTGGCACGCGGCGAGCTCGAAGCTCTCCTCGCCGGGCCGTACGAGCTCGGGTCGCACGCCCCTGAGCACGGCCCTCGCGGCCTCCACCGTCTCGTGCTGGAAGTAGTCGTTGCACGTGACGGAGAGGTACATCCCCTGCGCGATGCCGGACGCCTCGTAGTCCTCCTCCGTCATGCCCTCCAGGCGCTCGAAGAGCTCGGCCTGGAGCGGGTCGACGGGCCCCGTCGCCTCGGCCTCCTCGGCGAAGCGCTTCTCCTCTTCCAGGAGCTCCTTCGTCATGGTGGGGCCGTCCTTCACGAGCAGCTCGTGGAGGCGCCGCGGGAGCTCGCCCGCTTCCCCCTCGGCGTAGAGGCGCTGGCCCATCTCGTCGAGGAAGGCGCTCCAGTCGTAGGTCAAAGGTCCGTAGAGCGGGTGCTTCACCTGCAGCGGGGTGTCGGTGAGCCGCTTCGCCACCTTCGAGAGGGTCCCTTCGAGATCGGGGTAGGTCTCGTTGCACTTCGCGTCCTTCGCGCAGGAGTCGAAGACGCGCGTGAGCACGCGGTCCGTCGCCATCGGGAAGCCGCCGACGAGCTGCACGTCGGGCGGCATCACGCCGTCGAGGATCATCGCGCGCACGACCTCCGGGTACCGCTTCGCGACCTCGATCCCGAGTCGCGTGCCGTAGGAGATCCCGTGGAGGTTCACCTGCGTGAGCCCGCGCTCCTTCCCGAGCGCCAGCGCGAGCTCCCGCACGTCGGCCGCGTTCTCCTGCGTGTCGTACGCCGCGAGATCGACGCCCGCCGCGAGGAGCGGCCCCGCGCAGTCGTCCGACATCTCGCTGCAGGAGAGGCGAGGCACCGATCGTCCGGTCCCCCGCTGATCGAAGAAGACGAGATCGCCCTGCGCGAGCAGCTCGGCATAGCCGGCGAGGAGCTTCGGCTCGCGCGCGACGAGCCCGCCGACGATGTGGTCGGCGCCGCCCCCAGGGCCGCCGTTCAGCTCGATCGTCGGGGCTCCGCCGGCGTTCCCCTGGACGATCGCGACGTGCAGCCGGATCGTGCGCGACCCGTCCTTCCGGCGGTTCTCGGGGACTTCGAGGTCCGCGCACCGGACGGTCTTCCCCTCGACGCTCCTCGGCACGAGGAAGCGGCACGACGTCGTCACGAGGGGGGAGGCCACGGCCTCCGCCGGCTTCGGCTCCTCCGCGGCCGGGGCCGCCGGGGCCTCTGTCCCGGCCCCCTCCTCCGCCGCCTCGTCCGAGCAGGCGACGAGCCCGAGGCCGAGCCCGACGAAGGCGGGAACGAGGGCCGGTCCGAGGCGTCCGAGGAGGAGAGCGCGCATGGACGAGCCGTTCGAGCAGCGCCCGTGCCTGACCGAAGACCGCATCGACGACCGCCCTTTTGCCGCACGAACGCGCGCTACGATCCGAACGATCGCCGCCGATGTGGGCGCTCCGCCGCGATCAGCGACGACCCAGGTGATCCGCGTTCAGACCGCGCGCCACTGCCGCGCGAGCTCGAGGGTGCGCGCGTTCTCCTGCACCTTCTCGAGGAAGCGCTCCTTCCAGAAGGGCTCGTTGATGAGAGCGGCGCGCTCGAGGATGCGGACGCGCGCGGCCGCGATCGCGTCACACGCGTGGTCACGGTCCGAGATCCCCTCCAGCGTCTCCGCGAGGGTGAGCCTGACGTACGACTCGCCTTCTTCCACGCCGCCGAGCGCCTCGACGAGGGAGACCGCCTCGCGCGCAGGCACGAGCGCGTCCTTCGTGCGTCCGTCCTGGAGGAGGACGCGCGCGAGGACGGCGAGCGCGAGCGCGCGCCTGGGCGGCGCGATGTGCGGCGTGTCGAGGGCGGACCGCGCCTCGCGCTCGGCGCGGGGAAGATCGTCGGCCTGCGCGAGGATCAAGGCGCGGTACGTCCGCGCAGCCGCCTCCATCTGCCGGTCGCCCTGCGTGACGAAGGCGCCGATCGCCGAGTCTGCCCGAGAGAGGGCGGTCTTCACGTCGCCGAGCCGGGACATGAGCATGCCCTGGTGGTGCCAGATCGCGGCCGTGACGCCGGTGAGGCCCATGCGCTGCGCGGCGCCTCCCGCGTCCTCGAGCGCCCGGCGGGCGTCGTCGTAGCCCCCGAGCTCGATGCACGCCGCCGCGGAGCTCACCAGGTGACGGCAGGCCGCGCGCATGTCGCCCGCCTGCTCGAAGTTCGCGATCGCGACGTTGAACATCGAGAGCGCCGCAGCCGTGTTCCCCGCAACGAGGGCGCGGAAGGCGCGTGCGCGGTACACGTGTGCGCCGGCGAGGGGGTCGTCGAGCTCGCGTCGGCTGTGCTCGTAGGCCGAGTCGATCGTGCGGACGAGGTCGTCTGCCGACGGATAGTTGCCCGCGAGCATGAGGACGCACGCGGCGCGCGAGAGCGCGACCAGGTGCGGCGCCGAGAGGTTCCCCGCGGAGCTCACGTCGCAGAGCTGATCGACCGCGCGGTGGAGGTCGCCGTCGTCTCCGAGCCGCGCGCTCGCCTCCACGGCCTCCCCTGCGGCGAGGAACCAGCGTCGTCCGCCGCGGCCGAGGAGCCCGAGGGCGGCCTTCGCGCACTCCTTCGCCTCGCGATTCTCCGCGCGCCAGCGGTGCGCTTCCGACTTCCGGAGCAGGAGACGTCCGAGCACCTCGCCGTCTGCGCCGCACTCGATGCCACGGTCGGCGCGGGCGAGGCAGGCGGCGAGGTCGTTGCCCTCGAGCGCCTGGGCGGCCGCGCGGCGATAGAAGGTGATGGCGCGTTTCCGCTCGCCGCCGCGCTCGAGGTGCTCGGCGAGCACGACGGCCTCGCTCTCGCCCGCCTTCTCGAGCCAGAGCGCCGCGCTCTTGTGGCCGACGGCGCGATCCTTGTCCGTGAGCATCGAGTAGGCCGCCTCGGCCACGAACGAGTGGCGGAAGTTGTACTCCTGCTCGCCGCGGAACTTCGTCGTCTCGCGTCGCGTGATGATCTCGCGCTCGCAGAGCTCGTCTAGCCACGCCGTGACGTGCGCATCGGAGTCTTGTCCGGCGAGGAGCGAGATGACGCCCCCGCGCCAGAACGTCTGTCCGAAGACGCTGGCGGCGCGGAGGACGCGCCTCGCCTCCGGCTCGAGCGCCTCGAGGCGAGCTTGCACCATCGTGAGGACGGTCGCGGGGAGGGCGATCGTCCCGCGGTTCCGCTCGTTCGCGCCGCCGGGGGAGGAGGCGACCGATCGGATCAGCTCCTCGAGGTAGAACGCGTTGCCGCCCGCGGTGACGACCACCTGATTGACGAGGTCGTCGGCCGTGCCCTCGCCGAGCACCTGCCTGACGAGCTTCTCGCTCGCCTTCTTCGAGAGCTCCTTCAGGCGCAGCTCCTGGACGCCACGCTCCGCGAAGAGATCGGGGAAGAGGTCTTTGACCTCCGGTCGCGCGAGGGTGAACACCATGAGCGGCTTGTCGTTCAGGGTGCGCAGCGCCGAATCGACGAACTTCACCGTGGGGAGGTCACCCCAGTGGAGGTCCTCGAGCACGAGGACGACCGGCCGCTCGGAGCACTCGGCGGCGAGCCAGTCCTCGAACGCGCGCCTCATCTGGTCGCCCATCAGGATCGGATCGTGGCGCGCGGCGCGGAGCTGGACGTCGTCCTCCTCCGGCATCGAAACGCCGAGGATCTCGGCGAGGAATTGCGTGACGCGGGCGCGGTCGCCCTGCGCGACGCAGCGACTCACCCGCGCGCGGATCTTCTCCCGCTGGACGCGCGGGGGCTCGCCGTCCTGCGCGTCCGCCGCGTTCCGGATGATCTGGGCGAGCATGCCGAAGGGCGACCCCGCGCGCATCGGGTCGCCTCGGCTCGTCCAGACCTCGTGCGGGTCACCGCGGTGGCGCAGCATGCGGAGGAGCTCGTAGCGGAGACGCGACTTCCCGACGCCGGCGGGCGCCGTGACGAGCACGACCCTGGCGACGTCGTCGGCGACGACCTCCGCGAAGACGCCCTCGAGCATGACGAGCTCACGCTCGCGACCGACGCACGGCGTCGGCTTCCCGAGGAGCATGCGCCCCGCGTCGGCCGCTGCCTGCTCGGAGACGAGCTCGAGGCCCGCGGCGTCCGAGCGGACCGTGAAGCGGGCATCGAGGAGGCCGGCGGTCACCTCGTCGAGGTGGATGGGGAGCTTCTTCCCGGTCCCGCCGCCCTCGACGTCCTCGTAGCGGTGCTGCTGCAGCATCCGGACGGCGCGGTCCACGGCGTCTCCGATCGGGAGGCGCTCGTCGAGGACGGCGCGCCCCGTGACGAGGACCATCGGTACGTGCGGCGCCGCGGCGCGCATCGCGAGGACGCATCGCGCCGCGCGGGTCGCCTGGTCGGTCGCGCTGTGACGGCCGGGGAGCGTGACGACGATCATGCCGTTGGCGAGCGTGTCGAGGTGTGCGCCGAAGGGCTGCACGGCCGCGCGGAGCCCCTTCGAGAGGGCGTTCATCCCCTGCCAGGTGCCGTCGACGATCGTGATCTCCTCCGTCTCGTGCGCGTGCGACGCCACGGCGACGATACTGACGAGCCGCTGCTCGCCGCGCGTGATCACGTCGCCGTGCTTCGCCTCCGGCGCCTTCCCGCCCTCGAGGCCCTTGATCGCGGCGAGCTCGGCGGCGACGACGCCGGCGTCCGTCGGCCTCTGGAGCGGATCGCGCGAGAGCATCCGCGCGAGGAGGTCGTCGAGGTGCGCGGGGACCTCCTTGCGGATGTCCTTCACGCGCGGCGGGGCCTCGAAGAGCATCTTCGCGAGGATCGCGATCTCGTCTTCCCCCGCGAAAGCGGCGATGCCGGTGAGGCACTTGAAGAGGACGGCGCCCAGGGCGAACACGTCGGCGCGCGCGTCGAGCTGCTTCGCGCCGCGCGCCTGCTCGGGCGCCATGTATCCGAGCGTACCGAGCATGACGCCCGTGTTCGTGATCGCGCTCGCGGCGAGCCCGATCCGCGCGATGCCGAAGTCGATGAGGCTCGGCCGGTCGACATCCATGTCGCGGAGGATGAGGTTGCCCGGCTTGATGTCGCGATGGATGACGCCGCGCGAGTGGACGACGGCGAGCGACTCGGCGACGCGCGTGACGAGCTTCACGCTCTCCGCCATCGTGAGGCCCGTCCGGGAGAGTCTTTTCGAGAGGGTCTCGCCGCTGACCCATTCCATCGCGAGATATGGCTGACCGCGCTCGTCGAGCTCGCCGTGCGCGACGTGCTTCACGATCCCCGGGTGGCTGAGCTTCTCGAGGATGCGGGCCTCGCGATAGAGCCGCTCCTTGTGCTCGTCGGCCTCGCGACCGTAGAGCACCTTGATCGCCACGACGTTGCCGGTTCGCGCGTCCTTCGCCCGGAACACGGCGGACATCCCGCCGGCGCTGACGCGACGCTCGATCTCGAACCGCCCTGCGAGGATGTGCCCGGGCTCCACCCGAGATCGAGGCTACGGGTCCCCGGGGCGTCCGTCGAGCACCTCGCGCGGCGAACCGTCGGCGACGACCCTCCCGGCGGCGAGCACCACGGCGCGCGCCGCCACCTCCCGGACGACGTGGGGCTCGTGCGTGACGAGGATCATCGTCGTCCCGTCGTCCGCCAGCGTCCGGAGGAGCTCGATCACCCCGCGTTTCCTCTCCGGGTCGAGCGCGCTCGTCGGCTCGTCGAGGAGGAGGGCCTTCGGCTGCATGGCGAGGGCGCGCGCGATGGCGACACGCTGCTGCTCACCGCCCGAGAGCTCCCGCGGGAAGGCCGACATGCGCGCGGCGAGGCCGACCTTCTCGAGCAGCCCTCGCGCCAGCTCCCTGGCCTCGGCCCGCGGGAGGCCGCGCACGTGGATGGGGGCCTCCATGACGTTCCCGAGGGCGGTCATGTGGGCGAAGAGGCCATACTGCTGGAAGACCATGCCGACGTCGCAGCGAACGGCGCGGAGGACGGCCGGCGGAGCGCCTTCGGGGCCGAGCGCCCGCTCGAAGACGCGGATCGAACCGGCGTCGAAGCGCTCGAGGCCGTTCAGGCACCGGAGGAGGGTCGACTTGCCGGACCCGGATGCGCCGAGGATCGCCACGACGGCGCCGAGCTCGAACGTCACGCTCACGCCGTCGAGCACGACGGCGTCGCCCCAGCGCTTCACGAGGTGCTTCACCGCGATCACGTCGCGGCCTCCTCGCGGTCACCTTCGAGGCGCCTCTCGAGTCGTCGCGCGAGCACGCCGAGCGGGTAGCTCATCGCGAAGTAGAAGCCGGCGCACGCGACGCCTGGGACGAGCCAGCCGCGCACGTCGACGGCGGTGATCGTCATCTGCTTCGTCAGCTCGACGACCGTGATCACGCTGACGAGGGAGCTGTCCTTCAGGAGCGCGATGAAGTCGTTCGTCACGTTCGGCAGCGCGTGACGGAAGGCCTGCGGGAGGACGACGCGCCGGAGCGCGAGCCGCGTGCTCATCCCGAGGGCGAGGGCGGCCTCCATTTGCGCCTTGGGGACCGCGCCCATCCCCGCGCGGTAGACCTCCGCCTCGTAGGCCGCGTAGTTCATGCCGAGCCCCAGGATCGCGGCCGGGAGGGCGCCGAGGTCCACGACGCGCGCGAGGCCATAGTAGAGGACGTAGAGCTGGAGGAGGACGGGCGTCCCCCGGTAGACCTCGACGTAGACCGAAGCGACCGACCGCGCGGCCGCGCCGCCGTGGAGACGCATCAGGGCGAGCGCGAGGCCGAGGGGGACCGCCAGCGCCATCGCGAGAGCGGACACGAGCAGCGTGACCGCGGCGCCCTTGGCGAAGAGCGCGAGGTGCGACGCGCCGAACGTCGGCGGGGGAGGGGGGCGCCCGAGCATCTTCGCCTGGTCGGCGTCGTTCCACGACGCGAGACGCTCCTGACGCGCGTTCCACAGGCCGTGGCGATCGAGGATCGCGCGGAGCTCCCCGCGCTTCGTGATCGCGCGAAGCGCATCGTCGATTCCCCTCGCGAGATCCTCGTCACCCGGCCGCATCCCGAGCGCGTAGAAGCCGTCACGGAGATCGCCGACGACGCGGAGCTCCGGCTTCGGGGCGCCGTACCGCGTGGCGATGATGTCGTCGAGGAGGACGGCGTCGGTCCGTCCCGTGACGAGGTCGGCGTAGGGCTCCTCGGTGCCGTCGTAGGCGACGACCTCTGCGGTCCCGCGCAGCATCTCGAAGGCGAGGCTGCTCGACAGCGTGCCGACGCGCTTGCCGCGGAGGGAACCGAGGTCCGGCGTCGCGATCTCGGTGTCCTCCTTGCGCACCATGAGGCGCTCGGCGAAGACGTAGTATGGGCGCGAGAAGCGGACCCTCCCCACCCGTCCGTCCGTCACCTCGAGGCCGTTCAGGGCGACGTCGAAGGTGCCGCGCTCGAGGGAGGGGACGAGGTTCGCCCAGTCGTTCTGGACGACCTCGGCGCGCACCCCGAGCTCACGCGCGATCGCCTCGGCGAGGTCGACCTCGAAGCCCACGAGGTGGCCGGGGTTCTTCGGATCGTCGTAGACGTACGGCTCGCCGCCCTGCACGTCGGCGCCCCATCGGAGGACGCCTGCGGCCTTCACGCGGGCGAGGGCGGTTTCACCGCCGCCTCCGGTCCGCGCACAGCCCCCGAGGACGCCGACCACCGCGACGAGGAGCGCGAAGACGAGGGCCGCGACCCGCACCGTGCCGACAAGCTCGCCACGATCGCCACGTTGCCACGCGCGCGCATGAGGCCAGAGCCCCTCATGCGCAGGCTCCTCGTGGGGTCCCGTGCTGGACATCGAACTTGCATGTGATAGCCCGGACTCCGTCGAAAGGCTCCCTTCGTGCGCTACGTGATGACGTTCACCGATCGAGGCTCGGCGCAGATCGCGCTGGGGGACGACCACACCGTCGAGACGGTGTCGACCGAGTGTCGTCAGGCGGCGACGGCGTTCATGAGCTGCGTCACGTGGGACAAGCTGGATCTCGCCTTCTGGCTCACCGGCCCGTACGCGCGCGCCGTCCGCCACGCGCGGCGCCTCGAGCGCGTGGCGACGCTCGAGACGCCGCCCGCCGTGGAGGAGCGCGCGCTCGCGGAGCTCCTCACCTCCGTCCACGACGAGCTGCTCGCCGCGCTGATCGTCGCCTCGCAGCACGACGGTGCGCTACCCTTCGCCGACGAGGTCGCCCTGCTCGCGCACGTGCGCAAGGCGGTCGACGCGGACGGCGTCCCTGTCTGGGTCCCCGTCGACCTCCCGCGGATGCGCCTCGTCGATCGCGTGCGCGCGCTCTTCGCCGCCGACTACCTCAATGCACCGGACGCGTACCTCGACCTCTCCGTATGCGGCCGCTGCAACACGCTCGTCTTCGACGGCGCGCTCAAGCGACTCGGCCGCTGCGTCGCCCACATGCGCAACAGCGTCATCGTGCCTCGCGGGGTCGCGGAGGCAGGCGAAGCGGACGAGGCCGGCGTCGCGTGACCCGCTCGGGCGTGGCGTAGAACGTGCACCTCGGGCAGGCCTGACGGGCTCGCTCGCGAAGGAACGTGGCCCCGCGGATCCGCAGAGGTCGTGCGTGAACGTGCGGCCACAGGTGCCGCGTGAACGGAGCGCGACGGGCGCGAGCGCGGTCGCGGCCTTTCCGCGGTCGCCTCGGTGGCTCGGAGGATGCGTCGGGCGTCGGTCGGTGTCGCGTCTCGCGCCAGCTCTCGGACTCGTGCTCGCGACGACGTTCGCGACGTCGCTCGCGCGCGCCGACGTCGAGCCGCGCATCGGCGTCGGCCTCGTCGGCCTCGCCGCGCCGCTCCCGGACGGGAGGCTCGACTCCATCGATCTCGAGTCGCGCACGATCGCGAAGGGCGCGCGCCTTCCGACGGGCGGTCGTACCTACGGGATGGTGGGCTTCCACATGGACTTCGCGTTCGCGCTCGACCGTCGGCTCCTCCTCCCTCTCCTCGGCGTGGGTGGGTACATCGCAGCGGGCGACACGCGCGCGATCGCGAGCAGCGTCGACGGCTCGGCGGCGCGCGTGATGCCGTGGCGTTCGTCCCGCTTCGACGTCCTGCTCCCCGGCATCGGGATCCACGGCGTGAAGCGTCGCTTCGCGGGCTCCGCCGTCGTCCGGACCGGCGTGGCGCTCGCGTTCTTCGAGGGGCATGTGGCCGGCGGCGCGGACGTCGTCCCGTTCGAGACGAACCGCGGCTCGCCGCTCCTCCAGGTCGAGCTCGAGGGGTGCCGTCGGCTCGATCCGACGCAGCGCGTGTGCCTCTTCGTCGCGCCCCGGCTCTACGACTTCGGTTGGCTCTCCGGCGTCAGCGCCGGCCTCAGATGGGAGCTCGGATCGTGAAACAGAGGTCGTTGTCGGGTTTGTTCGTCGCGCTCGCTTGTCTCGCCGCGTGCTCGGGAGAGGCAGGCGAGGAGGTCGAGGCCGTCGGGCTCCGCGCCGAGACGCCGCTCCCGGCGCGCCGCGGGACGGTGATCGTCGACGGCTGCGTGCTCGACACGTGGTCGCGCGCGCTCCTCGCCCAGCCGGCGACGAAGCGCGTCGTCGCGGAGGTCGTCATGCTCTGCCTCGTCCCGCGCGAGAGCGGCGAGATCGGGCCGCGCGACCTCGGCGCCAGGACCGCGCTCACCGGGCTCGTCGGCGATCTCCGTCGCGAGGGCTACACGGTCGAGCTCGGGATCGCGTTCACGGACGAGTCGGGACAGCGCTACGACGGCGCGCAGACCGCGCGGTGGATACGAGACCCGTTCTTCCGCGGAAAGCTGACCTCCACAATCGGGACCTTCGCCGACATCGCGGACGGAATCGACATCGACCTCCAGCGCCTCCCGAACGAGTCGAAGGCGGACGTCTCGGCGCTCGTCTCCGAGCTCTCGGCGGCGGTACGCCCGCTGAAGAAGCTCGGCCTCTTCGCGCCGCCGTCGGTCACCCGGCCGAGCGATCTGCCGGGTGGTGAAGCCTTCGAGACCGCGCGGCTCGCGCCGCTCGTCGACCGCGTGCGCGTCATGACGCTCGACTACTCCGAGAACGGTCCGGGTCCGACGATCGACGCCGGCTGGGCGGTCGACGCGGTGCGCCTCGCGAGACGCGAGGTCGACGGTCGCGCCGCGGTGGACGTCGCGGTCCCCCTCTACGGCATCGACTTCGGACCGCGAGGGCTCCGCCCGACGACGTGGTTCGAGGCGGTCGCGATCGCCTCGTCCGGCCGGCTGCCGATCGAGCGCGGTCCGACGGGCTCGCCCTTCGTCCGGTACGCGCGCGACGGCGAGGCGCACGTGCTCTGGTTCGACGACGCGATCTCGACCGCCCGCGCGCTGGGCGGCTGGACGTACGAGGTCTTGCCGGCGGACGTAGGGGTCGTCTTCTACGGCCTCGGCGCCGAGGAGCCGACGCTCTTCGCAGAGCTCGCGGCGAGGACTTTGTGAGCTCCGGGCTCCGCCTCGCGGTGCTCGCGACGCCCGACCCCCTCGGGACCGGCGCGCTCGGCCGCGCGATGACGACGGAGCTCCACGCGCGCTTCTTCGTCTGGGACGCGTTCGTCTCCGGGAAGCGGCGCGTCGACGTGCACCCCCTCGTGCTCTCGGCCGGCCGTTACGAGGAGGCCTGCCGCGTGGCGGAGCGGGCGGCGGCGCTCGTCGCGCGCGCCGCCGATCGCGCCGCGGTCGATCCGGCCGAGCGCGCGCGGTATCGCTTCCACGACGACGTCGAGGCCCTCGCCGACGCTTCGCGCGGCGCCGGCGACCTCCTGACCCTCGCGCGGGTGGATCTCCTCCTCTCCGACACGGGGGCGCTCGTCGCGTGCGAGGTGAACGCCGACTGCCCGGGGGGGCACAACGAGGTCCTCGCGCTGCCGCACCTCGCGCGCGCGAGCGGCCATCGAGGGGGTCGGGATCCCTCGACCGTGGTGGGACAGCTCGCGGACGAGCTCGTGAGGGCTTCGGGCGGGCGTGGATCCCCGCGTGGGGTCGTCGCGCTCGTCTACGCGACCGGCTACGCCGAGGACCTCCAGGTGTGCGCCCTCGTCGAGCGGCTCGTCGTCGAGCGCGGCGGGCGGACGGTGCGCGTGCCGCCGACGGCGATCCGCGGGCGTCTGGCCGGCAGCGTCGAGGCGCGCGGCGAGCGCGTCGCGGCGCTCTACCGCTTCTATCCGATCGAGTACATGGCGGGGCAGCGCAACGTCGCCGCGATCGCGTCCGCCGTGCGCCGCGGCGAGCTCCGGACCGTCTCGAGCTTCGCGAGCGCGCACGCGCAGTCGAAGCTCGCGATGGCGCGGGCCCTCGTGCAGGCGCCGGGGGAGGCGGCCTCCGTCTTCCCCGCGACCTTCGCCGTCTCGGAGGTCGCGAAGGAGACGCTCGCGCGCGACCGGGCGTCGTGGGTGGTGAAGCGCGCTCTCTCGCGCGTCGGGGACCACGTCCTCGTCGGCGCGCAGATGAGCGACGAGGACTTCGCCGCCGCGCTCGACGACGTCGCGGCGTCGGAGGCGGAGGACTCCGATGTCTGGATCGCCCAGCGGTTCGTCCCGCAGGCGTCGGTCGCGACGCCTTGGGGCCCTCGATGGCTCACGCTCGGCGTCTACGTCATGGGCGGGCGAGCTTGCGGCGTGTTCGCGCGGCTCGCCGGCGACCTCTTGTGCTCGCACGACGCGCTCGTCGTGCCCGTATTCGTGGAGCAAGCCGCATGACGAAGCGCCACGTGCTCGGGCTCGTCGCGCTCGCGTTCCTCGGTGGGTGCTCTCTCCGGCCGTGGACGCCGTCGGTGAGCGTGGCGTTCTGGGCGGAGGACGTCCCGGCGACGAAGGAGACGTCGCTGCCGTCGTCGTCTGCGCTCCTCGCGCAGTGGCAGCTCCCGTCGTCCGATCCGTGGAGCCCGTACGTGAAGACCACGCTCGCCACCTCCGTCGACCCGATGGGCGGGACGGCGAGCCTCCCCGACGTCACGCGGCTCGAGGTGGTGTCCCAGGCGCAGCGCGCGGCCGCGCGGGTGGCGGCTGCGGGGCTCCCGAGGGACGCTCTCTGGGTCGTGGACCTCCGCGGCGCGGCGTCGTGCATGTTCGGCGCGCAGCTCTCGCGGGCGGCGCGCGAGCCGGTGTCGGCGGTGATGACCTTCAACAACTGGCCGGCGAACGACGGGCTCGTGCCGGCGGACGAGACGCTCGCGGGGCTCGTCACGTGGACGCCGAGGCTCCCGGACGAGGAGGCGGCGCGGAGGGGAGGCACCCATCCCGTCATCTTGCTCGATGCGTGGCGCCTCGCGTTCCGCGACGACGACCCCGGCGACGACGTCTACGACAACCGCTACATGCTGACGCCCGCGGATCTTCCGGACGTCGCCAAGCTCCAGGAGCAGGGGATCACCCGCGTCATCTACGTCGTCGAGGATCTCGACGACGCCGAGGTCGAAGAGGACGATCTCCACCCCTCGTTCCGGGCGTGGCACGCGGCCGGGATCGGCATTCACTTCGTCGATCTCGCGTTCCTCGAGGAAGTGGGAGCGCCCACCGCCGGCAACATGCAGATCGACTGGGCGCGCTCGCTCGCTCCCCGCACCGTGCTCGTCCGGGAGCGCTGGACGCTCACGGACGACCCCTTCTTCTACGCTCGTGCGCGAGGCGGCTTCGGGCTGTCGCACGGGCGCCCCGTCCTCCGACCCGGCTACCGCGGAGGGGGCAGCTACAACTCGGGCGGCGGTAGCGGCGGTTGACGCTTCACACCCGGTCGCCGCCGACGGGGAGGACCTCACGCGTGAGGTTCCGGACGCCACGCTCGAGCACGACGAGGTCGTCCTCGATGCGGATCCCGCCGAACGGCGCGAGGGCCTCGACCAGGTTCCAGTCGACGAGGGACGCCTCGGGCGTCCGGCGGAGGCCCGCGAGGAGCCCGTCGATGAAGTAGAGCCCCGGCTCGATCGTGAAGACCTGGCCCTCCGCGATCCTCGAGGTGTTCCGGAGAAATGGGTTGTCCGCGCGCGGGGTGACGACCGCGCAGCCGACGTCGTGGGTCTGCAGACCGAGCGAGTGCCCGAGGCCGTGCGGGTAGAACGCACGGCTCACGCCTCGCCGGTCGATCTCCTCCGCCGAGCCCTTCGCGATCCCCGCGTCGACGAGCATCGAAGAGAGCTGCCGATGCGACTCGTCGTGGAGCTCCTCGTACGGCATCCCGATGCGCACGGCGTCCACGAGCCGCTTCTGCATCGCCTCCATCGCGACGACGAGGCCGGTGAAGGTCTCTCCCGCCGCGCCGCGCGGGCGCGCCCACGTGCGCGTGATGTCCGAGCAGTAGCCCATGCACGTCGCGCCGGCGTCGACGAGGAGCGACTCGGCCTTCGCCGCGTCGCGCCCGTAGCTGACGTGGTGGAGGATGGCGGCGTTCCGGCCTGCCGCGACGATGTTCTTGTAGGGCGTCTCCTGGTCGTCCTGGCGGGTCGCGCCGAGGTACGTGAGGTGGAGATCGAGCTCCGACTTGTCGCCCGACGCGAACGCCCGCCGGAGCGCCTCGTGCCCCCACGCCGCGCGCCGGTTCGCCTCCGCGAGGCACGCGATCTCGTAGGCGGTCTTCGTCGTCCGCGTCGCGTCGAGGGCGTCGAGGAGCGCCTTCGGGTTCCTCGCGTCCGCGAGGCCGAGCTTCGCGGCCGTCGCGTCGTCCTCCCCGACGAACGCGATTCGCTTGCCGGTGGGCAGGGCCGGCGTGTCCTCGCGGCGCACGTCGAGGTGGTCTTCGAAGAACGTCGCCTCCGGCGCGGCGGGGCGCTCCCAGAAGCTCCTGTTCACCGGCCAGGTGAGGACCGGCTTGTCGCCGGGGATCACGAGGAGGAAGGCGTCGGCGTCCGTCAGCGGCGCCCAGCGCTGGAGCTCCGGGGTTGGCCGGAGCGGAAAGTACTGGTCGTCGAAGGCGCTCCGCTTCTTCGGGGTGCCCGAGTGGATGAGGAGCCCGTCGAAGCCCGCCTCCGCGAGCGCGCGGGTCATCTGGTCGCGCAGGGTCGCGACGTGGGCGGCATAGAGGGCTTCGAGCGCTTCGAGTTCCACGCGCCCACCCTAGCAAAAGCGCGGCAGTCTGCCCGCGATCTCAGCGCGCGAGGCGGTCGACGAGCGCGACGTACTTCTCCATCGCGGTGTCCCGCGACAGGCCCTTCTTCCCGGCCCACGCGTCGAACTTCGCCCGGCCCTTCAGGTCGAGCATGCCGGGGCGGGAGCCCGAGACGTCGCCCGACGTCGCCTGCTTGTAGAGGGCGTAGAGCTCCAATAAATCATCGTTTCCCGGGGTCTTCGCGAGCTGCTTCACGCGGACCTGGGCCTGTTCGAAGGACGTGGCGAGCTCGGTCATGCCCGAGGCTCGCAAGCCGACGTCCCCCGCGTCAAGGGACGAGCGAGCCCAGGCGCGACGCTTGCTCGACCGAGCGATGCCCCCTACATGACGCGGGGCATCACGCCCCGCCCGATGAGTTCGAAGCTCCTGCCCCTCGTCTACGTCGTCGCGACGGCGGCCACGCTCTTCCTCGTCGGCGTGCTCGTCTACGTCGTCGCGTCGTTCTGGCTCATGCGGCCGCATGCGACGAGGCGCCACGCTCAGCTCTCGTTCCGGGCGATGGTGCGCGAGGCGATCCTGGCGATCCTGAGCCAGCCGTTCTTGCCCATCTTCTACCTCGTCGGGCGACGCATGGACCGCCTCGTCCTCCTCGGGGCCGAGCGCGGGCTGGCCAACCTCGCCGAAGAGCGCCGTGCGCCGACCGGCGGCGCCACGAACCCGGCCGAGCCGCTTGTCGAGGAGATCGTGGGCACGGGGCCGGCGCCGATCGTCCTCGTCCACGGCTACATGCAGAACCGCGTCGGCTTCGTCGGGCTCGCCCGCGCGCTCGCGGTCCGCGGTCTCGGCCCGATCTTCGGGTTCAACTACCCGTGGTTCTCCTCGATCGACCGGAACGCGGCCCGACTCGCGCGCTTCGTCGACGAGGTCTGCGAGGAGACCGGCTCGTCCGAGGTCGATCTCGTCTGCCACTCGATGGGCGGCCTCGTCGCGATCGAGATGATGCGCCAGCGCGCGAAGTCGCCGCACGAGGCGCTGCGCGTCCGCCGGTGCGTCACGATCGCGACCCCTCACGCCGGCATCGCGTGGCGCGGGCCCATCCTCGGCATCGGCGCGACGAACCTCCGCCGGGGCTCGGCGCTCCTCGAGGAGCATGCGGGCGCGGTCCTCGGTGTCCCGTGCCTCTCCGTCTACTCGACGCACGACAACATCGTGCACCCGAAGGAGACGTCGAGCCTCGGCACGCGCGGCGGCAAGGACCAGGAGGTGGAGGGGGAAGGGCACCTCGCGATCCTCTTCTCGCGCGCGGTCGCCGACCACGTCGTGGCCTTCCTCCGCGAGCGCGATCTCCGCTCTTCGCCGGTCGTTCCGGGGTAGAGTGCGCGCGTGTTCGCGAACGAGAGCCCCGCGACGGGTGAGCGTCTCTCCGAGGTGGAGGAGACGGAGGCGACGGAGATCGGGCGCGCGGTCGCTCGCGCCCGTGCCGCGCAGGCGGCGTGGGCCGATCGCGCGCTCCACGAGCGCGTGAAGGTCGTGTCCAAGGTGCGTTCGCGCCTCCTCGGAGCGGCGGAGGAGATCGCCGCCCTCGTTCGCTCCGAGACGGGCAAGCCGCTCGCCGAGGCCCTCCTCGGCGAGGTGCTCCCGAGCGCCGACGTCGTGACCTACTGGGCGAGCGTGGTGGAAGAGCAGCTCGAGCCGTGGGAGCCCGAGATGGACGCGCTCAGCTATCCGAGGAAGGAGGCGCGGATCCATCGCGAGGCCCGCGGCGTCGTCGCGCTCGTGACGCCGTGGAACTTCCCCTTCGCCCTGCCGCTCCGGACGATCGTGCCCGCGCTCCTCGCCGGCAACGCCGTCGTCATGAAGCCGAGCGAGATCACGCCGCGCACCGGCGCCCGCATCGCGGACCTCTTCGCGGGGCTGCTCCCGGAGGGGCTCTTCTCCGTCGTCCAGGGCGGGGCCACCGCCGGGGAGGCGCTCGTCGCGTCCGAGGTCGATCTCGTCGTGTTCACCGGCAGCCCCGCGACGGGCCGGAAAGTGGCCACGATCTGCGCCGAGCGCCTCGTCCCGTGCACCCTCGAGCTCGGCGGGAAGGACGCCGCGATCGTCCTCGCCGACGCCGATCTCGATCGCGCTGCGAACGGCGTCGTGTGGGGCGCGATGATGAACGCCGGCCAGAACTGCGGCGCGGTCGAGCGTGTCTACGTCGTCGCCGAGGTCTCTGCGGCGTTCACCGCGAAGGTCGCCCAGGCCGCGAAGTCTCTCCGGATCGGGGTCGACGTCGGGCCGCTCACCACGGCCGCGCAGCGTGCCGTCGTCGCGCGGCACGTCGACGCCGCGAAGGACGCGGGCGCCGAGGTCCTCACCGGCGGCGAAGCGGTGGACGAGGCGAGCGCGCGCCTCGGATACCGGCCGACGGTGATGAAGGTCGCGAAGGCCCAGGAGGACACGCTCGCCCTCCTCCGCGACGAGACGTTCGGCCCGGTCCTCCCGATCGTCGAGGTCGCCGACGTCGAGGAGGCGATCTCGCGCGCGAACGCGTCCCGGTACGGACTCACCGCGAGCCTTTGGTCGCGCGACCTGCCGCGCGCCGAGCAGCTCGCGCGGCGGCTCCGCGCCGGCGTCGTCACCATCAACAACCACTCGTTCACGGGCGCGATCGCGTCGATGCCGTGGGGCGGGGTGGGGGAGTCGGGGTGGGGCGTGACGGGCTCGCCGTCGGCGCTCGATCACCTCACGCGTCCTCGGCTCGTCGTCCTCGACCGGAACCGCGCGACGCGCGAGCTCTGGTGGTACCCGTACTCGCCGACCCTCGAGAAGCTCGCGATCGCGTTCGCGGCGCTCCGCGGAGGGGCGGCCTCGCTGGGCGCGCGGCTGTCGGCGCTCCTGTCGGTCGTCGGGCTCCTCCGTCGTCGGTCCGCCGAGCTGTCTCGCGGCGCCGTCGACCCGTAGTAGGATCTCGCCGGTTGGTCGGATGAAGCCGCGTCGGTCCGGGTACAAGAAGAGCGCGGAGAGCCGGCAGCAGGTCCTGGACGCCGCGCTGACGGTCTTCGCGGAGCACGGGCTCTCGGCGAGCGTGCAGGAGATCGCGGACGCGGCGGGCCTCTCCAAGGGGTCTGTCCACTACCACTTCGACAGCAAGGACGATCTGCTCGAGCACGTCCTCGCCCATGCGTGCGAGACCGTGGAAGCGCGCGTGCGCGCGGCGTTCGACGCGGAGGGCACCCCGGTCGAGAAGGTGCGCGCCGCCGTCGCGACGATGTGGGCGCTCCGGCGGGACGGCGCCCCGGAGATCCGCGTGATGACGGAGCTCTACGCGCAGGCCCGGCAGAACGCGCGGATGAAGCAGGCGCTCGGCGAGCAGCTCCGCCGCGCCCGCGCCCAGATCCTCGAGGTCGGCCTCCAGTCGCTCGTCGCGATGGGCCTCCGTCCGCGCGTCGCGATCGAGGTCGTCCCGCGCCTCCTCCTCGCCGCCCTCGACGGGCTCGCCATCCACCACGCGGTCGATCCCGTGACGCCGGCGGAGGAGGAGGACCTCCTCAGGGGCGTCGAGGTCACCTTCCTCGCGCTCTTCGAGCCGTGACGCGCCACGTCGCCCGTCGGGGTGACTCCCTGGTCGCCTCGATCGTGGGTAAGCTCGACTCCCATGAACCGAACGGCCCTCGTCGTCTGCGCCCTCGTCGCTCTCCAGGCCGCTGCGGCCGTCGCCTGCGGTGACGAGGAGCCGACGACGGGCGCGGCCGTGCTCGACGCCGGGACGGGCGCGTTCGACGCGCAGACGACTCCGCCGACGACCGCGGACGGTTCCTCGGATCCCGGACGAACGGATGGCAGCGTCGTCCCTCCCGATGCCGGCGGGGACGCCGCGAAGGTCCTCCCAGACGGGCTCCTCGAGCCGGTGCCCTACACGTCGCGGGCGGACAGCCCGTTCACGGGCGTGGTCCTCGCGACGTTCTCTCACTTCGAGGACTGGGAGGACTCGGCGCTCAGCACGCCTGGCGTCACCTCGAACAGCAACCAGCTCGGCACCGCCTTCGGCGCGTCGCTCGTCGACTCGATCGACGGGGACGACGGCGTCGTCGACGGCAAGTGCGAGAAGGCAGGGAGCTCCTGCAACAGCGCCTTCGCGAACGGGACGATCGACTTCACCTTCGACGCCGCCGCCCTCGGCGCGCTTCCCACGCACGTCGGCATCGCGTGGACGGACGGCAGCCCGGGATGCAACGCGGTCTTCGAGGCGTACGATGCGGCCGATCAGCTGATCGGGACGCGCACCGCCACGGGCGTCGGCGACAACAGCAACAGCGGCACCGTGGCGGAGGATCGCTGGTTCGGCGTCGTCCACACGGCGGGCGTGAAGCGCATCGTCGTGAAGTCGTCGGCCGGCGGTGTCGAGGTCGATCATCTCCACTACGGGCGCTGACTTCGATGGGGAGGATCCGGGAACCGCGTCCGTACCCTTGACAATCTGGCTGGCCGGCCAGAACATACTGGCCGGCCAGTCAGAAAGTGAGGTGGAACGATGCTCCTGGACAACCTCTTCGATTTCCTCGGCACCTCGGGCACGGCCTGGATCATGCTCGGGATTCTCGGCGTCGTCGGCCTCGCCCCGGCGCGTCAGCTCCTCGCCCCGTCCTGCCCGGTCCTCGCGCAGATCCGATCGACCCGTCGGATCTGATCGGCGCGACCGTCAGTAGGAGATGACGTGCTCGACCCGCCCGGGCGCGAGGACGTTCCGGCCGCCGAGGAACGCGAGCTCGATGACGAACGCGTAGGCGACGACCTCGCCTTCCTGCCTCGTGACGAGCTCCGCCGCCGCCCGAGCGGTGCCGCCCGTCGCGAGGACGTCGTCGACGACGAGGACGCGGCCGCCCTTCTTGATCGACGCCTTGTGCATCTCGAGCTCGGCGGTCGAGTACTCGGTCTTGTACGAGACGCGATCGCTCTCGGCGGGCAGCTTCCCGGGCTTCCGAGCGGGGACGAAGCTCGCGTTCAGCCGCGCCGCGAGCGCGCCGCCGAAGATGAAGCCGCGCGCCTCGACGCCGACGACCGCGTCGACATGCTCGCCGATGAAGCGCTCTGCGAGCGAGTCGAGGACGATGTGGAACGCGCGCGGCTCGGCGAGCAGCGGCGTGATGTCCTTGAACAGGATCCCCGGGGTCGGGAAATCGGGGATGTCGCGGATCTTCGACTTGGCGTAGGCGAGCGTCTCGGCCGAGAGCATGGCTCCCGGTCTACCCGATCGCCGCGCCGGAGGCGAGCACGCGTACCGCTTCCGTCACGACGCGTGCGGCGACTCCGCCCGTCTCCGGCACCGTCAGATCGAGGACGAGCGGCGTGACCGAGGCCGCGCCGTCGTCGAAGGCGTCCGTGTCGGTGCCGGAGTCGCGATCGTGACGGACTCCGGGCCCGCCGAGCCACATGTACTCGCGCCCCCGCGGGTCGATCCGGACGTCGATGACCTCTTCGTAGAGGCGCGCGCCGAGCCGGGTCGTCCGGATCTCGCCGCTCCATGTCTTCGGTACGTTCAGGTTCAGGAGCGGCGTCGCGCGCGCGAGGGACGGGCCCTGGATGACGCGCGCGCGCGTCGGGGAGACGTCGGCGTGGAGCGCCTCGGCGAGGATGCTCACGAGCGCCGCGACGCGGAGGATGTCGGCATGGACGGGGGCGCTCGCCGCGATGGCGGGGATCCCGCGGAGCGCGCCCTCGCGCGCCGCCGCGATCGTGCCCGAGTAGAACGCGTCCTGTCCCAGGTTCAGACCCCGGTTGATCCCCGAGCAGACGAGGTCGGGCCATCGCGGGAGAAAGCGCGTCCCAGCATGAAGCGCCGCGTAGACGCAGTCGGCCGGCGTCCCGTCGATCGCGAAGATGCCCTCCTCGACCCTCCGCGCGCGGAGCGGGCGGTGGAGGGTCAGGGAATGGCTCGTCGCGCTCTGCTCGGTCTCCGGCGCCACGACGATCACGTCGGCCCATGCCGCGAGCGTCTCGGCGAGGATCCGGAGCCCGGAGCTCGCATGGCCGTCGTCGTTCGAGACGAGCACGAGGGGACGCATGGCGGCCCACTCTACCGGGCGAACGCGCCCGTCGCCGAGGGGAACGCGTACTGAACGGATGGAATCCTCGTGATCCCAAGTGCTTGGAACAAAAGAGATCCGAAAGCTTCACAGGCGTTCAGTGCTGAACATAATGGAGTCCATGAGCCTCGAGATCGACACCCTCCGCGCCCTCCTCCGCCTCGCCCGCCGCCGCACGCCCGCGACCCTCGCCGAGCTGCTCGTCCGCGTCGACACCGACGCCGAGACCCTCGCGCGGGTCGTCGAGCGCCTCGTCCGCACGGACCTCGCCTTCCGCGTCGGTGCGGGCGTCCGCCTCTCGCTCGGCGGGCTCGCGGTCGCGGCCG
>JALHPN010000101.1 GCA_022842465.1 Polyangiaceae bacterium
GAGAGGAGTCCGTTCGTGCGGCGCGCGGCCAGGCGGACGCGGACGCGGACGACGACGCCCCGCTCGTCCGCCGCCCGGCGCCCCCGACGCGGCGCAAGGCGAGTGACGGTGCGCTCGCGAAGCTCGGGCTCGGCGAGCTGTCGCCCGCGTGGATGCTCGGAGGCCTCGTGCTCCTCGTGCTCCTCGCGGCCGCCGCGCTCTTCTCCGTCGTCCGCCGTTAGAGCGCGGCGCGCCGAGAGGCGCACGGGAGAAAACGTGCTAAGCCGCCGCGCATGAAGCGCACCCGCTCCCTTCCTTTCGCAGGTTTCCTCGTCTCCGCCGTCATCCTCGCCGCCTGCTCGGGCGACGACGGCGCCAAGGGTGAGCCCGGCGCGCCCGGCCTGGGCGGGGAGCCGAGCGTCAGCGGCATCACGCCCGGTCGCGCGTATCTCGCGCGCAAGGTCGACGTCACCCTGAGCGGCAACGGCACGACGTGGGCCGACGGCACGACGGTCGACTTCGGCGCCGGCGTCACGGTCGACAAGCTCGTCGTCGCGAGCCCCACCGCCCTGGTCGCGAGCCTCACCGTCGCCGCGTCGGCCGCCGTCGGTCCGCGGGACGTGACGGTCACGGCCGGCGAGGTCGTCTCGACCTACAAGGGGGCGTTCACCGTCGAGTCGCCCCTCGCGCTCACGGTCAAGGGCACCGCCGCGCAGGGCTCGGTCTTCTTCGTCTCGGCGCAGAGCAAGGACCTCTCGACGCCGTTCGACACGACCGCCGAGAGCTCGCTCTTCAGCGCGCCCGTCTTCATGGGGATCGAGCTCGAGGAGATCCCGGGCGTCCTCGTCCAGATCTCCGACGTCTCGCTCTACAAGGTCGAGATGGCGGTCATCGTCGACGTGACCACCGCCGCCGGCTCGAAGGCGCTCTCGCTCCTCAGCGGAGTCGATGGCACCGAGAAGGTCCCCTTCCCCTACCCGCAGGGCCTCGACATCGCCGCGCGCACCGCGACGCCGCTCACGCTCGGCACCGCCTCGACGCAGTCGGTCGACAAGGGCTTCGACTCCAAGCTCTTCACCTTCGCGCCGACGGCAGGCCTCGGCCTCGTCGACGTCGTCGTCGCGAGCAGGGACGCCGACTTCGACCCGACCGCCATCATCCTCGGCAAGAGCGGCAAGTTCGACGATCGCCTCACGGGCTTCGCGCGCGCCTCGACGCTCCTCTCGACGAACGCGGACCCGCTCTACGTGATCGTCGCGGACACGGCCGGCGCGACGGGCTCGTACACGATCACGGCGAAGTCGCAGACCGCGACGGCCGCGACGGAGGCCGCCGACAACGAGACGTTCGGCGCCGCCCAGGCGCTCGCGACGCTCCCCGCCATCGTCACGAACGGCTCGCTCTCGAGCGGGACGGACGTCGACTGGTACGCCGTCACCGCCACGGCGGGCGACGTCGGCAAGAAGCTCCGCGTGCTCACCGCGCCGGGCGACGCGCAGGCCGACACCGTGGTCTCCGTCTTCGCCTCCGACGGCACGACGGCCGTCGGCGAGGAGACGGACGACAACTACCACGAGACGTTCCTCAGCCCCGCGATCACGGCGGCGGGCGTCTACTACGTGAAGATCTCGTTCAGCAGCCAGAGCACCTGGGCTCAGACGGGCTCGAAGTACCAGCTCGCCGTCCGCTTCGAGTGAGCGCTACTCGGCGGGCTGCGGAGCGGGAGCCTGCGAGGACGCACGGCGACCGTGGCGACGCAGCCACGTCGAGACGGCCGGCAGCACGAAGAGGGTGAGGAGCGTCGAGGAGACGAGCCCGCCGATGACGACCGTCGCGAGCGGGCGCTGGACCTCGGCGCCTGCCCCGGTCGCGAGCGCCATCGGGACGAAGCCGAGTGAGGCGACCAGCGCGGTCGTGAGCACGGGACGGAGGCGCGTGCGCGACGCGTCGAGCGCGGCCTCCGTCGGGGAGTCGCCGCGGTCGCGACGGCGCTCGATCGCGGTGACCAGCACGAGCCCGTTCAGCACGGCGACGCCGAAGAGCGCGATGAAGCCGATGCCGGCCGACACGCTGAGCGAGAGACCGCGGAGCGCCATCGCGGCGATGCCGCCGGAGACGGCCATCGGCACGTTCACGAAGATGAGGAGCGCGGGGCCGGCTCGCCCGAAGGTCGTCACGAGGAGGACCATGATGAGCGCGAGCGCGATCGGGACGACGACCGCGAGCTGCTTCGCGGCGCTCCGGAGCCGCTCGTACTCGCCGGCCCACTCGGTGAAGTACCCCACCGGCAGCTTCACGTCGCGCTCGAGCGCCTTCTCGGCCTCGACGACGAACGAGCCTACGTCCCGGCCGCGAACGTTCAGCTGCACGGTGATGCGCCGCTGCATCCGCTCGCGACCGATCTGCGAGGGGCCCGGCGTCACCTCCACGTTCGCGAGCTGACCGAGGGGAACGAGGTTGCCTGCCTCGTCCTGGACCGGCAGAGACGCGATGGTGGCAGCGTCCTTCCGACCCGCCTCGGCGATGCGGACACGGATCGGATAGCGGACGTTGCCGAGGACGACGTCGCCGACGTCGATGCCGCCGACCGCGGCGACGGCGTCGGTGACGGCGCGGGCGGGGACCCCGGCGCGCGCGATCGCCGAGCGATCCGGGGTGACGGTGAGGGTGGAGAGCCCCGCGATCTGCTCGGCGCGGACGTCCTTCGCGCCGGGGATCGCGCGGAGGGTGCGGACGATCTGCTCGGCGTGCTGGCGGAGGGCGACGAGATCGCTCCCGTAGACGTGGAGCGCGAGGTCGCTCTCGATCCCGGCCAGGAGATCGTTCGTGTTCATCTCCACGGGCTGCGTCCAGGAGAAGCCGGCGCCGGGCACGCTCTCGCGGAGCGCCTTGTCGAAGAGATCGGCGAGCTCTTCGCGATGGCTCGCCGACGTCCACTCGCTCCGAGGCTTCAGCATGACGTAGACGTCCGTCATGTTCATGCCCATCGGGTCGATCGCGATCTCGGCGCGGCCCGTGCGGCACACGACGCTCGTCACCTCCGGGAAGGCCCTCAAGGTCGTCTCGACCTGGCGCGTCTGCTCCGTCGCTTGCGCGAGGGACACCGACGGGAGCCTCACCATCGCCGCGACGATCGTGCCCTCGTCGAGCTTCGGGAGGAACTCGCGCCCCATCTGCGAGGCGCCGACGACGCTCGCGACGAAGAGGAGGACCGACACCGCCGCGACGGCCTTCGGCCAGCGGACGGCGCGCACGAGGAGCGGCTCGTAGGCCTTCTGCGCGACGCTGACGATGCGGCTCGGGGCGTCGTGTGCATCCTTCGCGAGGACGGCAGAGGCGAGGGCCGGGACGAGCGTGAGCGACAGCACGAAGGCCGTCGCGAGCGCGAAGAGCACCGTCAGCGCCATCGGCCGGAACATGCGGCCCTCGATGCTCTGGAGGGCGACGATCGGGACGTAGACGAGCGCGATGATGAGCTCGCCGAACGCGGTCGCGCTCCGGACCTCGATCGCGGCGGCCACCACCGCCCCTCGCCGCTCTGCGTCGTCGAGGGGCCGGCCGAGCTCCTCGCGGCGCTCGGCGAGGCGCCTGAGCGCGTTCTCGACGATGATGATCGCGCCGTCGACGACGAGGCCGAAGTCGATCGCGCCGAGGCTCACCAGGTTCGCCGGCGTGCCCGTGGCCCACATCCCCAGGAACGCTCCCAGGAGCGCGAGCGGGATCGCGAGCGCGACGACGACGCCGGCGCGCAGGTTCGCGAGCATGAGGAAGAGCACGACGACGACGAGGACGCTCGCCTCGAGGAGGTTCGTCGAGACGGTCTTGATCGTCCGATCGACGAGATCGCGGCGATCGTAGTACGCGTCGATCGTGACGCCCTTCGGTAAGGACTTCTGGATGTCGGCCGCCGCCTTGGCGACGCTCTCGACGACCTCGCGCGAGCTCGCGCCGCGGAGCATCATGACGACGCCGACGACCGCCTCGTCCTTGCGCCCGTCGCGGGTGACCGCTCCGTAGCGGACGATCGGCGCCTCGCGCACGTCACCGAGATCGCGCAGGTAGAGCGGCGTCCGCTCCTTCCTCCGCTCGACGACGACGTCGCCGAGGTCCTTCGCGGAGCGGATGCGGCCCTCGGCGCGCACCGTGACGAACTCGCGGCCGTCCTGGTACCAGGCGCCACCGGCGGCGACGTGGTTCTCCTTGATCGCCTGGACGACCTGGCTCACGTCGACCGAGTGGGAGGCGAGCTTCTGCGGGTCGAGGGCGAGCTCGAGGCTCCGCGCCTCGCCGCCGAAGGTGTTCACCTCCACGACGCCAGGGACGAGCCGGAGGCGCGGCGCGATCTGCCACTCGAGGATGCTCCGCCGCTCCATCAGCGGGAGGTCACCCTTCACCTCGAAGTGGTAGATCTCCCCGAGGCCGCTCGAGATCGGCCCCATCTGCGGGGTGCCGTACTCCTCGGGGACGTTCCGCCGCGCCTCGGCCAGGCGTTCTGCGATGTGCTGGCGCGCCTCGAGGAGGCTCGTGTCCTCCGAGAAGACGAGCGTGACGACCGAGATGCCCGAGCGGGAGATGCTCCGCACCTCCTCGAGGCCCGGGATGCCCGCCATCGCGCGCTCGACCGGGATCGTCACGTAGGTCTCGACGTCGACCGGGCCGAGCGACGGCGACGGCGTCATCACCTGCACCTGAACGTTCGTGACGTCGGGGACTGCGTCGATGGGCACCTTCGACGCCGCGATGACGCCGAGCAGCACGAAGACCGCCGACAGCACGAAGACGACGGCCCGATGCCCCACGCTCCAGGCGATGAGGCGGTCGATCAATCGTTCGCCCCCATCTGCGACTTCAGGGCCTCGCTCTTCAAGATGAAGGCGCCGTCGACGACGACGGGCTCGCCGTCCGCGACGCCGCGGCGGATCTCGACGTCGTCGTCGATGTCGTCGCCCCGCTCGACGGGACGGAGCTCGAACTTCCCCTTGTCCTTCTCGACGAAGACGAAGGGTTGGCCGTCGATCGACTGGATCGCACTCTTCGGGACGACCACCGCGCTTCCGTTCCCGCCGTCCGCCGCCGTCCCGCCGAGGATGCGCGCGGTCGCCGTCATGCCGGGCTTCAAGGCAAAGTCCGCGTTCGGCAGGACGATGCGCGCCTCGAGCACGTGACGCTCCGCGTCCAGCACCGCCCCCAGCTGATCGACCTTGCCGTCGAACGTGCGGCCCGGGAAGGCGATGGAGGTGACCTTCACCTCGTCCCCGAGGTGGACCTTGCCGAGATCGCGCTCGTAGACGTCGACCTGGAGCCAGACCTGCTCGGTCTCGCCCACCACGACGAGCGTGTCCGTCGGTCCGACGGGCTGCCCGACGCGCCCGGTGATCTCGAGGACGGTCCCCGCGATCGGCGCGACGAGCGCCACGGACTGACCCGCTGCGCCCGCCCCGAGCCCGAGGGTCGAGAGGCGATCCTCGGCGGCGCGGAGCTGCGCCTGTGCCGTCGCGTGCTCGGCCTGCGCGACGAGGAGCGCGCGCTCGCTCGAGGCGCCGCCGGCGACGAGGCGGCTCTCGCGGTCCATCTCCGCCTTCGCCTGTGCGAGGCGCGTCCTCGCGGACAGGAAGTCGGCGCGCGCGCGCCCGACCTCGACGCTCTCGAGCGTCACGAGGACGGCGCCACGGCCGACCTTCTGCCCCGGGACGACCGGGATCGTGCCGACGCGTCCCGCGATCGGCGGGCCGACGCGCGCGACGCGAGAGGGGACGAAGTCGATGCGACCCGAGGCGAGGACGCTCGATCGGCGCGGGACCGTCCGCGCCTTGCCGACGGTGAGGTGCGCCGCGGCGAGGGCCTTGTCGCCGAGCTTCACGTCGACGCCCTCCTCCCTCGTGTCCTTCGTCACCTCCGACGGAGGGTCCTTCTTGCAGCCCGGGAGCGCGCACGCGAGCGCGACGAGCAGCGCGGCGAGAGAGGGCGTGGAGGGAGGGGATCGCATGGCGGCGGCGCCGCACAAGGCAGCCGCGCCATGATAGCGTGCCGCCCGTGGGGTCACGCCAGGAAGCTGAGACGCGCCGCAGGACGCCGACGCGGCGCCGCGGCCCGGAGCTCGGACCTCGTGCTCGGCTCATCCAGGCCGTGGCCCTCGTCGTCGTCCTCCTCCTCGCGCTCGTCATCGTGTCGAAGAAGGTGGCAGCACAGCCTGCGCAGCCGAGGCTCGCCGCGCCGGCGGCGAGGGATGCGTGGGCACCCCCGGCCAAGCCCGATCCGAGGGCTCCGACGGGCCCGAGAGCCGACGCGGGCGTGCCCGCCCCGGTCGCCTCTCCGGTCGAGACGGCGCTCGGCGGCGACGGCGGCGCCGACCCGATCGACTACGCCGTCCTGCAGACGGACGAGGACTTTCCCAAGGACATGTCCGACGCGGAGAAGATCGCGATCGGGACGGGCAAGGTCCCCATCCACCGGGAGGGCGCTTATCGAAGTCCGTTCGCCCACCCGCGCTTCGGCGGTCCGACCAAGGTGAAGGTCGGCCTCGTGATCCGACAGATCCGCGCGTTCGACGTCCAGACCGGGGGCTTCGAGGCGGACTTCTTCCTCTCCCTCACGGGCGACAAGGCGCTGCCGCCTCTGAACCCGGTCTTCACGAACGGCCACGAGGTCACGTTGACGCCGCTCGCCGACACGGAGACCTTCAAGGTCTTCTCCGTCACCGGGAAGTTCACGACCGAGATCGATCTCCGGCGCTACCCCTTCGACGAACAAGCCCTCGAGATCGCGCTGGAGGATCAGCGGGCAGGCGTCGATCAGCTCCTCTTCGACCCGGATCCGAACCGCACCTCGCTCGACTCCTCCTTCAAGCTCGCGAGCTTCGGCGTCGCCGGGATCGCAGCCCAGGCGTACGAGCACAAGTACCCGCCGCGCTTCGACCGGGACGATCTCTACGTGTCTCGCTACAAGTTCATCCTCACGGTCGACCGCTTCGCGACGAGCGCCGCCTTCAGCGTCTACGTCCCCGCGCTGATCATCGTCCTCATCTCGCTCACCGGGCTCTGGGTGCCGCCCGAGGAGCTCGAGGTGCGCGCAGCCTCCGGCGCGCCGATGCTCGCCGCCGCCGTCCTCTTCCACTACTCGCTCATCCAGGCGCTGCCCGCGACGGGGTACCTGACGTCCGCCGACAAGCTGATGCTCGGGGTCTACGTCGCGCTCCTCCTCAACATGGGCTCGACCTGGATGCTCATGCTCGGCGAGGACCGCTGGAGGGACAAGGTGTTCCGCGTCGCGCGCACCGCCGTGCCCGTCCTCACCTTCGTCGTCATGACCCTCGCCATCGTCGTCTGAGTCGTCCGAGGAGATCCTCATGGTGAAGATCGTCGTCCCCGCCGCCGTCGCTGCGCTCGTCCTCGGGCTCGTCCTCGGGTACTTCCTCGGGCGCGCCGCGACCGAGCGCCAGTGGTCCTCGCCGTACGCAGAGGTGTCGCCCGCGGACGAGGCGAAGGCGTCCTCCGCGAAGGACGCCGCTCCGACCCCGAGGGCCGGCACGCGGGTGCTGAAGTCGATGCCGATCGGCCGGGCCCGGCTCGCCCTCGCGTCGACCACGGCGAAGGATCCCGTCCTGGCGCCCGTCGTCGCCTTCGGCTCGGGGCGCGACGGCATCGAGCTCCACGTCGTCGTCGAGAACCAGGGCAAATGCACGGTGAAGTCGCTCGAGGGCGTCGCGTACGGCTTCGACCCGTACGGCATGCCGGCGAAGGCGAACGCGGCGGGCGAGCCCTACGTCGCCTTCTCCTTCACGGGCACGCTCGATCCGGGGAAGAAGGAGCTCGTCGCCGCGAGGACGAGGCACGCCGAGACGGCGACGCTGGCGGTCGCCCACGTCGACCGCACGACGTGCACGGACGGGACGTCGTGGGCGCGGCAGTGAAGCGCGCGGTCGCCGCGCTCGGCCTCGTCCTCCTCGGCTGCGGTCACCCCGATCAGCGCTACGAGTCCGTCGTCCAGATCGTACGGAAGCAGACCGTGGAGCTCACCGACGACCGCAAGGCGGCGAACGTCCTCGACATGGAGGTCGAGTGGGATCCGTGCCCGGGCGACCAGTTCCAGGTCATCCGCGGCGACAAGGCCTTCGCGGCGTGCGCCGAGAAGTACGGCGTCGGGGACCTCGTGCCCGTCGTGGTCCGCCACATCTGGGATGCGCGCGGGTACTACGTCTGGGACATCGAGCGCCTCGGCGACTGCCCGCGCGCGATCGAGCGCGAGGCGCCCGGCTCCTACGAGAAGTCGCAGGAGTGCAAGGACGTCGTCCACCACGGGCACAAGGTCGGCTTCGCCTGCAGCCGCAAGCCCTTCCGGGACCTCGTGAAGCGTTGCCCCTGGACGGCGCGCGATTAGGACTGGAGCTCTCGAACATGAAGTCGCCCGTCGCGATCCTCGCCTCGCTCCTCGCGCTGACGCCGGCGCTCGCGCACGGGCAAGGGACGCCCCCTCCGTCGCGGCTCACGTGGCGCGACGTCGCCGAGCGACAGAAGCGCGAGAACGTCACGCTCCTCGCGGCGCGACATCGCCTCTCGCAGGTCCGCGCCGACGTCATCGCAGCGGGCGTCTGGTCGAACCCGAACCTCTCCGTGAACGCGCTCCTGCTCACGCACGGCGCCGTCACCGGCGGACGGCAGGAGCTCGCCGTCTCGGTCGACCAGGTCGTGCCGATCGCGGGCCAGGTCGGCCTACGGCAGGACGTCGCGAGGGGATTGTCGTCCGCAGAGGAGCGCGCCTTCGCGGCGTCCGCGTGGCAGCTCGCGAGCGAGGCGCGGATCGCCTTCGTCGATCTCCAGCGCGCCCAGGCGCGGGTGAGGCTCGTCGAGGTCGGACTCGGCGACCTCGCGCGCGTCGAGCAGGTCGTCTCGGAGCGGGCAGCAGGCGGCGCGGGCACGACCTACGACAAGGTCCGCGTCGGGATCGAGCGGAGCAAGGTCGAGGCGCGGCTCGCGGAGGCGAAGGTCGAGCTCGTGTCCGCGCGCGGTGCCCTCGCCGCCCTCGTCGGCAAGAGCCTCGACGCCACCTCCGTCGCGGTCGAAGACGGCGTGCCCGACGCGACGGCGGCGCCCACGAACGACGACGACCTCGTGAAGCGCGCGCTCGCGGCGAGGCCCGAGCTCGCGAGCGCCGATCTGAGGCTCACCGCGAGCGAGCTCCGCATCTCGCTCTCCAAGCGCCAGGTGATCCCCTCCCCCACCCTGAGCCTCGGCTACGCGCGGTACCTCGACGTGCCCGACCGGAGCGGCGCGAACGGCGGCGCGCTCCTCGCTGGCCTGTCCTTCCCCGTCCCGCTCCTCGATCGCGGCCAGGGGCGCGTCGATCGCTCCATCGCCGAGGCCGCCGAGCAGCGCGTCTTGAAGGACGGCGTGGCGCTCGCGATCCGGCGCGACGTCGAGCAGGCGGCGGCCACCCTTCGCGTCCGCGTCGAGGCCAGCAAGCGCTTCCGGGATCGGACCGCGCCCGACCTGCCGAGGCTCAGGACCATCGCCGAGCTCGCCTACCGCGAAGGCCGCGCCACCATCCTCGAGCTCCTCGATGCGTACGCCTCCCACCTCGACGCCGAGGAGCGCCGTCTCGACCTCCAGGCGAGCGCCGCGAAGGCGGCCCTCGATCTCGAGCGGGCGCTCGGCCCCGCGCGCTAGCCAGCCAGCGCGCGCGCGCTGAAGCGTTGACGGTCCTGGCCGCGCGGGGCGCCACCGACCTGACGGCGAACGCCAGACGCATGACGAACCCACGAGGCACCGTCAGGAAACGCGGTCGATCGCGCGTGGCACGACGGCTGCTCCTCCCCTCCGCGTGAACCACGACGCCGCACCCGCCCCGAACACCATGCCGACGGCCGAAGCCCTCGCGAGCCACATGCCGCTCGTGCACAAGGTGGTGGCCCACTTCGTCCGCCGCCTCCCGTCGTCCGTGCAGCGCGAGGACCTCGTCGCGGCGGGCACGCTCGGCCTCTTCTACGCGCTCCGCGCGAGCACGCACACGTGTGAGGAGATGTTCGCGAGCTACGCACGCATCCGCATCCGCGGCGCGATCGTCGACGAGCTGCGCCGCCATGACTGGTCGCCGCGTCGTCGCCGCTCGGTCGCGCCGGCGGGCGCCGCCAACGACACCGTGCCCCCGTCGGGGCCCGGCCCGGTCGCGAACGTCGCGGTGGCGATCGGCACGCGACGCGACGAGGCGAGCGCGACGGGCGCCGTCATCCGCCTCTTCCCGACGCCGGCGCCCTCCGAGCCCGCGCAGCCGCGCTTCGCCGTCGTCGGCTTCGACGACCTGCCCCCCCACCAGATGCACGCAGCGCTCGGCGCGGGCGACCGAGAAACGCACGCGTCGCCTCTGGCAGAGGTCGAAGGGAAGCGGACGAGCGCCGCGCTCCATGCCGCAGTCGACCTCCTGCCGGAACGCGAGAAGGACATCATCCGGATGCGCTACTTCGAGGCGATGCCCAGTAAAGCGATTGCGTCGGCTCTGGGTCTGAGCGAAGCTCGCATCTCGCAGTTGCATGCCCGCGCGACGGCTCGCCTCCGGGACCTCCTGGAGGCCGACGGCAGCGGGATGGGGCTCGCGGCATAGCCCTGAGGTCGCGTATCCGTCGTGTCCGAGCTCGCGTCGAACGAAGTCCCCTCCACGTCCGACCCGCGCACCATGCGGTCGGGGAGCGAGTCGGTCGTTCGCGCGCTGGTGGTCGACGACGAGGACGCGCTCCGCAACACGCTCGCGCGGGTCCTCAAGCAGGGCGGAATCCAGGCGGTCACGGCCGAAAACGGCTTCGTGGCGCTCGACCTGCTGGAGCGCGAGCGGTTCGACGTCGTGCTCGTCGACGTCCGGATGCCGGGCATGACCGGGCCACAGTTCCTCCAGCGGGTGAAGGCATCCGGCCATCCGGTAGAGGTGCTGATGATGACGGCCTTCGCCGACATCGCGACGACGGTGAGCGCGGTGAAGGCCGGCGCCTACGCCTTCTTGACGAAGCCGTTCGTCTCGAACGAGTCGGTCGTCATCGAGGTCCTCAACGCCGCACAATACAAGCGTCTCCGCGAGCGCACCGAGCACCTGCAGCGCGAGCTCCAGGGTCGTCCGCCAGCCGGGGAGATCGTCGGCAGCTGCGCCGCGATCCGCGACGTGTATCGCCTCGTCGAGGGCGTCGCGACGACGAGCTCCACGATCCTCGTGCTCGGGGAGAGCGGGACGGGCAAGGAGCTCGTCGCCCGCGCCATCCACGAGCGCTCGCGGCGCGCGGGCAAGCCGCTCATCACCGTGAACTGCGCCGCGATCCCGAAGGAGCTCGTCGAGAGCGAGCTCTTCGGCCACACGCGCGGCGCGTTCACGAGCGCGTCGTCGGCGCGCGCGGGTCTCTTCGAGGCGGCCAACGGCGGGACGATCTTCCTCGACGAGATCGGCGACCTTCCGACGAGCGCGCAGGTGAAGCTGCTCCGCACGCTCCAGTCCGGCGAGGTCAAGCCCGTCGGGAGCGACACGATCAAGACCGTGGACGTGCGCGTCGTCGCGGCGACGAACGCCGATCTGAAGAGCGCGATCGCCGCCGGCACGTTCCGTCAGGACCTCTTCTACCGTCTGAACGTCATCCAGATTCGGCTCCCGCCGCTCCGCGAGCGCGGCGAGGACGTCCTCCTCCTCGCGCACCACTTCATCCAGAAGCACGCGGCGATCGCGGGGCGTCCGGCGGCGCGGCTCGCGAGCGACGCCGCGATGGCGCTCCAGCAGTACGACTGGCCCGGCAACGTGCGCGAGCTCGAGCACGCGATCGAGCACGCCGTCGTCCTGTCGGACAGCGAGACGCTCACCGCGCGTTACCTCCCCCACGAGGTCCAGCGCGCGGCCGACGTGCCGACGAGCACGCGCGACCTCGTACCCGCGAGCGACCCGCGCATCCCGGTGGCACCTCTCTCGGCGCCGGCGAGCGACGGTCCGGCGACGATGCCCGCGCTCGTCCAGGCGACGCGGCTGGCGGAGACGCCCTACGCGGACGCCAAGAAGCGCGTGCTCGCGGAGTTCAACGAGGCGTACGTCGCGGCGCTCCTCCAGGCAGCCGGCGGGAACATGTCCGAGGCGGCGCGCCGGAGCGGCCTCGATCGGTCGAACTTCCGGCGCCTCGTGCGCTCGACGAGCGTGGACGCGGCCTCCGTGCGGAAGGTCGACGGCGCGGAGTCGGGGACCGAGGACGAGCCTTAGGAGCCCGTGAGCTCTCTCGCGGCGGCCGACGGCACGATCGCGCTCGCGGACGACATCGGGCGGAGCGCCGAGCGGACGACACCCGCGAGCCAGTCGTGCGTCGTCTCGCTGACGCGCGCGGTGTCGACGTGGAGGGTCACGGCTCGCATGCCGTCCCAGGTCGCGACGTCGATCTCCACGAGCGCGCCGGACGCGACGAGCGGGGCGGCCGCCGACGCCGGACCGTAGGCGAGCGCGTCGGCCTCCGCCGCGATCCGGCACGCCAGCGCCATCGTCTGCGCCTCGTGCGCGATCGCGCGACGTCTCCGCGGAAGCGGGCACGTGTCCTCCCCCTTCTCCGCGAGCGCCGGGCTCGGCCCGAGCGCGCATCCCACGAACGGACGCGCGACGACGTCGTCCGGAGAGGGACGCGGGCCGAGCTCGTGAGCGATCGCCGGCGAGCCGAAGAGGCCGTAGCGGAGCTCCCCGACCGGCATGCTCGCCCACGGCCCGTCGAGCTCGGCCACGTCGCCGACCGTCACGAGGACGTCGACCGCGCCAGACCGCGCGAGCAGAGGGACGTCCGCGGCGGACGCGGCGATGCCTCGGGTCGAGAGCCGGCCCGACGCGGCAAGGGCAGGCATCACGAGGTCGAGCACGAACGAGGGCGCGGCGAGGACGACGCGCGACGACGCGGTGGCGGCCACGCGCAGCGCTCGCGCGCGCTCCGCGATCGCCTCCAGGTGGCCGCCGAGCAGCTCGCCTCGCGGCGTGAGCACGAGTCGCGACGCCGACGACGCGTCGCGCTCCACGATCGCGGCGCCGAGCGCCGCCTCGACCGCGTCGAGCGCGCCGAGCACACGGCCGATGGCGACCCCTTCGCCCTGCGCGGCGGCGTCGAGCGAACCGCTCCGCAGCGCGGCGGCTACGAGGCGGAGATCCGCGAGGCGAAGAGATCCGACGAGGTCCATGAGGAGCGTTGTCGCGCGCGAACGCCCTTCGCGCCATGGGCCGCGGGGACACGACCCTTGCCCGCGAGGAAATCCTCAGGCCTTCGGCAGGCGCGCGACGACGCGGACCGCGCGTGATCCGCTCGCGACGCCGAGCGCTCCGTCGTGCGCCTCGAGGACGGCGCGCGCGAAGAGGAGGCCGAGCCCCGATCCGGGCAACGTCCCGCTCGCCTGCGGCTCCACCCCGGCGTCCTCGTGGGCGCTCACGACGACTTCGAAGGCGCCCTCGTCCTCGTCGATGCGGACCTGGAGCTCCGAGTCGGGCGGGGTGTGCCTCGCCGCCGCCTCCAGGACGGCCGTGAGCGCGTCCGTCACGAGTTGCTTGTCGACGCGCGTCACCGCCGACCTCAGGACGACCGTGAAGGAGCGACCGCGCGTGGAGGAGCGCCCGGCGACGATCGCCTTGGCGGCGACGACGAGCTCCGCGACGTCGAGCGTCTCGAGATGGACGCCGCCAGGCTCCACGATCCGCGCGAGCGTATGGAGGTGATCGATGATCGTGCCGAGGCGCGACGTCGCGTCGGACGCGTCTCTCACCGCCTCCATCACGTCCTCGGGGCTCGCAGGGTTGACCCCCGTCGGTCGCGTGGACGCCGCCGGTCCGATCTCCGCGTCGAGCCACTCCAGCGTGGCGCGCACGACCGCGAGCGGATTCTTGAGGTCGTGCACCGCCCGCTCGAGCAGCACGCGTATCGACGGGAGGGGCGCGCCTGGGGTCGTCATGGATCGGCGTGTCTCTTCCCACGTATCACGATGTCCGGCGATCTGCTCTCGCTCTCGGCGCGCGGCACCGACAGGGCGAGCCAACCGCCGAGTCCGAGCCCCGCGCTCCCCAGCTCGACCGCGACGTCGTCGCCCACGCGGGGCACCGCGCGTTCACCGACCTCCTGCCGTACGCCGCCGTACGCGCCGCCGAAGCACGCGAGCCGTACGAGGCGCGAGCGCGCGGCGCCGCCGACGGCGAGGACGAGGTCGGTCCGGAGGACGCCGGACGGATCCGCCGTCGCCTTCGCCTCCAGCACGTGGGCTCCCACGGACGCCGCGCGAGGGACCGCGCGCGCCGGGGCGAGGTCCACGTCCGGGACGAGGAGCGCCATCGCGACGGCGCCCGCCGCGGCGGCCCCCTTGTTCCGCCGACGCGCAAGCGCGAGGGCGCCGAGGCTCGCCAGGATCGCAGAGGCCCCGCGGAAAGAGGACGCGCTCGTCGCGCCGCGCGCCACGCTCGCGACCGAACACCCGCGCCGCGCGACGTCGGCGGTCGCCCCATCGGCGGCGTCCTCGTAGAGCGCCTCGATGCCCGCGAGGTCCGCCTCCGTCGGCGCGACGGGCCCGGCGAGATCGGGCGCGACGTAGGGGTACATGAGCGCGGCCGCCTCCGACGGATCATCGCCGAGGCCGAGCGCGTGCCCCATCTCGTGGGCGAGCACCCAGCCGACGTCGAAGCGCGCGTCCTCCTCCGCGATCGCGTGCGCGTCCCTCCCTCGCTTCCCGCTCCCTGCGGAGACGACCGTTCCCGCCCGCCGCGGGAGTGCGGCGAGCTCGTGCGCCGCGCTGAGCACGATGTCCGCGTCGACGACGTTGCCCGTCCGCTCGTCGAAGCTGAGGACCGTCACCGCGAGGGCCTTGCCGAGCGGGGCGAAGGTCTCGGGCCGCGCCCGGAGGATCACGTTCGCGCCGTCGACCTTCGGGCGGGACCACGCGGCGCCCTTCGAACCCGCCGAGACCCTCGCGACAGGCGCGCCCGCCTGCCCGCTCCACGCGGACGCCGCCGACGCGGCGGCCTCCCTCGCGCCGCTCACGGCGGAGATGGAGTCGTGCACGACGAAGGCGACCTCCGCCGTCCTCCACCGGACGACGGCGCCGCCCTCGGCATGCTTCAGGACGAAGGCGTGGCCGTCGCCTTCCGAGGCGACGAGGAGCGCGAACGAGGAGGCGATCGCGGCGGCGATCGCGGAGCGAGACGGCATGTGGACATCACGAGCCGAGCCCTCGCCGACGGATCATCTCCACGAGGGTCGTGCGGTTGAGGCCGAGCAGCTGGGCTGCGCGGTTCTTGTTTCCCCCGGTCCGCGCGAGCGCTTGGCGGATGAGGTTGTTCTGGTAGCTCTCGACCGCCGAGAAGAGATCCACGCCCACGTCGGGCAACTGCCTCGGGAACATCGGATTCGATGCCCGTCGCTCGGGGCCACCGACGAGGGGAACGGACAGGCCGCCCGAAGCTTCAGCGCCGAAGGCTCGCGCCGCCTGGGCGGCGATGACCGCGACGGGCATCGGGCTCACCGGGAGCTCGAGCATGCTCGGCCCCGGCACCTCCGCGACGCGCTCGGTCACCTGCGGAGGAGCAGCCATGGGCTGCGGAGGACGCGGCGCCGGGGCCGCTGCCGCCACGGGCGCGGGGGCCTCCGGCCGACGGATGCCGTTGCCCCGCCCGAGGATGTCGTCCGGCTCCACCATCGGTCCGCGCGCGAGGAGGACGCTGCGCTCGACGGCGTTCTCGAGCGCCCGGACGTTGCCGGGCCAGGGGTGCGCCTCGATCGCGGCGAGGGCCGCCGGCGAGAACCCACGCAGGTCGCTCCTGCCGGAGATCTCCGCGAAGCGCGCGAAGAACGAGAGCGCGAGCAGCTTGACGTCCGTGCCGCGCTCGCGGAGCGCGGGGAGGTGGAGGTGGATGACGTTGAGCCGGTAGAAGAGGTCTTCCCGGAAGCGACCCGCCGCGACCTCGGCCTCGAGGTCGCGATTCGTGGCCGCGACGATGCGAACGTCGCACTTCGTCGGCCGCGACTCGCCGAGCGGCGTGTACTCGCGCTGCTGGAGGAGGCGGAGGAGCTTCACCTGGACGGGCATGGGCAGCTCGCCGATCTCGTCGAGGAAGAGCGTTCCCCCCTCCGCGGCCGCCACGTGGCCGCGACGCTGCTGCTGGGCGCCCGTGAAGGCCCCGCGCGTGTGACCGAACAGCTCGCTCTCGACGAGCTCGTTGGGGATCGCGCCGCAGTTGATCGTGACGAGCGGTCCCGCCTTCCGGAGGCTCGCGTCGTGGAGCGCCGCGACGACGAGCTCCTTGCCCGTCCCGCTCTCGCCCGTGACGAGCACGGTGCAGGAGGAGCGGGCCACCCGGTCGATCGTCTCGAGGACGCTCCGGATGCGCTCGTTCTGGCCGATGATCTTCCCGCGGCTCGTCGGGCGGAGGGTGTAGGTGCGTCGACGGATGCTCGACACGTCCTCGTCCTCGTGAACCGAACCCACCACCGCTTCACCACCGAACCGCATCGAATGACCTCCTCGGATGGATCGACTCTCCCTCAGCAAACCCCAGGCCGCCGATCGGGGCTCTCCACGCGTGACCTCGTCGACCGATTCCGCTGCGATCCCGGACAGGCGAAGAGAGCGCGCTCCGCTACGGCGCCGGTCGGATCGGACCCGGGGTCACCCTCGCCCCGGTCACTCGCGCACGCGTCCGGTTCACGCGCCCTCGGGCATGTACGGAAGCGTGGACCGACGGCTCTTCGGGGCGAACATCCCGCTCCCGTGGCGATGACACGTCCCACGGAGGCGAGAGACGCCGTCGAAGTCCACCGCCGTGCACGCGCCGCAGATGGAGAGGTCCGTCTCGTACTCGGTGGGACGCGTGAGGTAGTCGGCGGCGAGGAGCGAGAGCACGCGGTCCGCGAGACGCCTCGCGTCCGTGGTCGGGACCCACCCGGTGACGTGCTGGCGGTCCTCGCAGCGGACGACGAACCCCGCCGCCAGCATGCTGAACGCGAAGCTCGCGCCGCCCTCGGGGTCCATCGTCCGCTGGAGCGTCGCCAGGACCTCCGTGCGCGCGTTGCGGATCACGCGGTCGACCATCCGCGCGTCGATCTCGCGGAGGAGCGGGATCGGACGCGTCGCCTCCGAGCGCATGCGGCTCGTCGCGGACGGCACGTACTGCGTCACCTGCGCGTAAGGTCCCATGAGCCACATCGCGAGCTCGGCCTTGCCCCACCGCTCCGCGTCGTTCACGAACTCGAGCGCCGTGTCGCGACAAGCGCTGGCGATCGCGATCGCGCCGGTCTTCTCCGGCAGCGTGAGGATCGTGTCCAGGGACTCTTCGCCGGGGGTCGCGAGCGCCGTGTTCGACATCATGTCGAGACGTCGAGCAACCGACGTTCCATGCCGGCGGGCCGCCCGTGCGACGCGGCCTTGACGCTATCGTCACCCGGTCGTCGGCCGCCGGCGCGAGAGCGTCAGCGTCGCGGCGAAAGCGCCATGCATCCGTCGCCGACCGACAGGCCCTTGGCGGATCGTCCTCCAGAGCGTCGGGCTCTTGCCGTTCTGCACCGCGGAGGGAGCAAGCTCGATGGGACTTCCCGCATACGCATTCGACCCGGCCGAAGACACCTCGAAGGAGGAAGGAGCCCGCAGGCATCCGCGCGCGAGCGTGAGCCTGACGATCGGCCTCTCGACCGAGCACAACTTCTGGTCGGGCATCACCATGAACGTCTCGGAGGGCGGAGTCTTCGTGGCGACACACCAGGTGGCTGCGGTCGGGACCGTCGTCTCTCTGACCCTCTTCCTCCCTGGGAGGCCCGAGCCGCTCACGGCGCTCGGCGAAGTGCGCTGGACGCGACCGTACGGCGGGAACGACGACGTGCCGCCAGGCCTCGGCGTGCGCTTCCTCGAGATCGACCACGCCGCGCTCGACGCCGTCCGACACTTCGTCGAGAGCGTCCGTGACCCGCTCTACTTCGAGACCTGATCGCCCGCGATCGTCAGCGAACCGTCGAAGCGACGCGGCCCGTCTCCTGCAGACGACTCCGGGACCGCAACTCGCGTCCCTCAATCTCTCGCACGGAGTCGTTCATGAAGGAGAAGATCGCCGTCATCGGCCTCGGGTACGTCGGGCTACCGATCGCGCTCGCGTTCGCCCGCAAGTTCCCGCACACGATCGGGTTCGACATCAACTGCGAACGCGTCGAGGAGCTCCGGCGCGGCCACGACCGCAACGAAGAGACGCCGTCGGCCCAGCTCATCGAGTCGTCCCTCGACTTCTCGTGCGAAGCGTCCAAGCTCGCGGGCGCCACCTTCTTCGTCGTCGCGGTGCCCACGCCGGTCGACGCGAACAACGTCCCTGACCTCACGCCGCTCGAGAAGGCGTCGGAGTTCGTCGCCAAGCACATCACGAAGGGCGCGATCGTCTGCTTCGAGTCGACCGTCTACCCCGGCGCCACGGAGGAGATCTGCGGGCCGATCCTGGAGAAGGTCTCCGGCCTCGTGCGCGGCAAGGACTTCACGCTCGCGTACTCGCCGGAGCGCATCAACCCCGGCGACACCGTCCACACCCTCGAGACGGTCACGAAGGTGGTCTCCGGCGAGGACGAGGCGACCCTCGAGCGCGTCTCGTCGGTCTACGGCGCGGTCGTCACCGCCGGCGTCCACAAGGCGACGTCGATCAAGGTCGCCGAGGCGGCGAAGGTGATCGAGAACACCCAGCGCGACCTCAACATCGCGCTCATGAACGAGCTCGCGGTCATCTTCGACCGGATCGGGATCCGCACCGTGGACGTCCTCGAGGCCGCCGGCACGAAGTGGAACTTCCTCCCCTTCCGCCCGGGCCTCGTCGGCGGGCACTGCATCGGCGTCGACCCCTACTACCTGACGATGAAGGCGCAGCAGGTCGGCTATCAGCCGGAGGTCATCCTCGCCGGCCGCCGCATCAACAACACGGTCGGTCCGTTCCTGGGGCAGAAGATGGCGAAGCTCCTCATCGAGCAGGACATCCCGGTCAAGCGCGCGCGCGTCGGCGTTCTCGGCCTCACGTTCAAGGAGGACGTGAACGACATCCGGAACAGCAAGGTGCCGGACATCCTCCACGAGCTCGCCGCCTTCGGGATCGACGCCGTCATCCACGACCCGCACGCGGACGAGAAGGAGGCGAAGCACGAGTACGGCCTCAAGATGTCCCGCTGGGAGGACATCCGGAACCTCGACGGGCTCATCATCGCGGTCAACCACAAGGCCTACAAGGACATGGGGCAGGAGAAGCTCCTCGCCCTCCTCCGTCACGGCGGCGTCGTGATGGACGTCAAATCCATGCTCGACGCGAAGAAGCTCGATCGGGCCATTCGCTACTGGAGCCTCTGAGATGTGCGGCATCGTCGCGTTCGCCGGCGTCACGACCTGCGCCCCGGTGCTGGTCGAGGGGCTCCGCCGGCTCGAGTACCGGGGCTACGACTCGGCCGGCCTCGCCGTCCACACCGGCCGCGGGATCGAGATCGTGCGCGCCGTCGGCAAGCTCGGACGCCTCGCCGAGGCGCTCCAGAAGCGGGAGCTCCCGGGGACGGTCGGCATCGGGCACACGCGGTGGGCGACCCACGGGCGTCCGAGCGAGCGCAACGCGCACCCGCACACGTCGGGTCCCGTCGCGGTCGTCCACAACGGGATCATCGAGAACCACGCCGCCCTCCGTCGAGAGCTCGAGGGAGAGGGCGTCGTGTTCTCGAGCGACACGGACACGGAGATCGTCGCGCACCTCGTCGCGCGCGCGCTCGCCTGCGGCGCCACGAACCTCGAGGCCGCCGTCCGCGTCGCCCTCGGCCGCGTGACCGGTGCCTACGCCATCGCTGCCGTCTCCTCGAACGAGCCCGACGTCATCGTCGTGGCCAAGCAGGACTCACCGCTCGTCCTCGGCCGCGCCGACGACGCCTGGCTCGCGGCGAGCGACATCCCCGCCATCCTCGCGCGCGCACGGGACTTCGTGCTCCTCGAGGACGGGGAGCTCGCAGTGCTACGAAGGACGGGCGCGCGGATCACGAAGCTCGACGGGACCCCGGTCGAGCGCGCGCCCAAGCCGGTCGACTGGGACATCGACCAGGCCGAGAAGGGCGGCTTCTCGCACTTCATGGCGAAAGAAATCCACGAGCAGCCGCGGGCCGTCGAGGCGACGCTCCGCGGACGCATCCGCCGCGGGTCCGGCGAGATCACCCTCGACGGGATCGGCATCTCCGGCGACGAGGCGAAGGCTGTCCGGCGTGTGTACTTCGTCGCCTGTGGGACGAGCGCGCACGCCGCGATGGTCGGCCGCTACTGGATCGAGCAGCTCGCCCGCGTCCCGGCCACGGTCGAGATCGCGAGCGAGGTGCGCTACCGGGAGCCCGTCTTCGAGGAGGGCGACCTCGTCGTCGCCGTCAGCCAGAGCGGCGAGACGGCCGACACCCTCGCGGCGGTGAAGGCGGCGAAGACTCGCGGCGCGAAGATCCTCGCCGTCGCGAACGTCCTCCACAGCGCGATCCCGCGCGCCTCGGACGGTGCACTCTACACGCATGCCGGGCCCGAGATCGGCGTCGCGTCGACGAAGTGCTTCACGACGCAGCTCGCCGCGATGCTCGTCTTCGCGCTCTGGCTGGGTCGCGCGCGCGGCACGCTCACGGAGGCGGACGCCGCGCGCGCCGTCGACGCCCTGCTGCGGGTGCCGGGTCAGATGAAGGAGCTCGCGTCCGACGGCGCGAAGGCGGAGGCGGTCGCGCACGCGACGCGCGACGCCCGGAGCGCGCTCTTCCTCGGACGCGGGACGGCCTTCCCGATCGCGCTCGAGGGCGCGCTCAAGCTGAAGGAGGTGAGCTACGTGCACGCCGAGGGCTACGCCGCCGGCGAGATGAAGCACGGCCCGATCGCGCTGGTGGACCGTGACCTCCCCGTCTTTGCGATCTGCCCGAAGGACCGGAACCACGAGAAGACGCTCTCGAACGTACAGGAGGTCCGCGCTCGGGAGGGACGCGTCATCGCGATCGCCACGCACGGCGACCGGGACGTCGCAGCGCTCGCCGAGCATGTCCTCGAGATCCCGGAGGCCGACGAGCTCGTCCTCCCCCTCCTTACGGTCGTGCCGCTCCAGCTCGTCGCGTACTACGCCGCGACCTTGCGCGGCCTCGACGTCGACCAGCCTCGGAACCTCGCGAAGACCGTCACGGTCGAGTGAGGCGGCGGCTCAGGGGAAGGGCTTCCAGGCTCCCGCGTAGAGGGAGGTGCACTCCTTCTGCGCGCGCGCGGCGTCGTAGGACGCTCCTCCGCTCGCGTAGTACCGACGCGTCTCCCCGTTGCCGAGGGTGCACGAGCCGAGCACCGCCGTGTTCGGACACGGCGCGGCGACGTAGGTGCCCCCGAGCTTCGTGCAGCCGGCGGTGAGGACGGCCGGGTCCTTCGCGAGCTGGGGAGCTGCGTACTCGGAGCACACGCTCATCGACGCGACGCGATCGCACGAGCCGCGCAGGGTCGAGGGCGCCGCGCTCGTGGCTGTGGTCTCCTCGACCTTCTCGCTCTTGGCGCACGACGCGAGGAGAACGACGAGCGACGACGCGGCGAGCCGGGCGAGCGGGGGAACCATGATCGCGATCGCACCATCGTAGACCGAAGGAGGTGCATCCGCGCACCGGGGGCGTCGGGACCTCGGCGATCCGGAGGCGACTCCGCCCGCGCCGAGAAAGCCCGGATTTCCTGGCTCGCGCCGGATGGCATGCTCCGCGCAGACGCTTCCCCCATCGACGACGACGCGCCGGAGCCTCTCCTCTCCCTCCTCGCTCCGGCACGACGCCGTCGATGAAACCCAGGCACGCCGGCCGCGGCGCGAGAGAGCTCCTCCTTCCCTCTCGCCCGCTGCCGACGCTTCCTGGGTTTTCGCGTTTCCTACGCGCGGATGGCCGGGCCGGTGGATCGCGGCCGATCCGCGGAGCGCGCTTCGACGGCCCGAGCGCGTCCGGATCTGCGGACCTTGGGAGCGGGCTCACCTTCTCCTACCATGGCATCGTGCGTGCACGTCCTTCTGCGCCGATGCCGTCTCGACGCGTTCGACCGTCCCTCACAGCCCTGGCCGCCGCCGCGACCTTCGGCGTGATCGCGCTCGGAGCCGGGGACGCGGACGCCTTCTGTCGGTCGACGACCTGCCGCGCGGACGCGACGAAGGGCAAGGAGTGTCCCCCCGACGACGAGGGCTGCCCCGGGAGCGGGCAGAAGCTGTTCTGGTCGACGAGCTGCGTGAGCTACGCGGTGAACCGGCTCGGCACCGAGTCCCTCGACCCCGAGGACACGCGCGCGATCATCCGCAAGACGTTCCAGTCGTGGAGTGACGTCCCGTGCAAGGACGGCGGCGTCGCGTCGATGACCTTCCAGGAGCGAGACCCCGTCTCCTGCAAGAAGAGCGAGTACAACAAGGCGGGGCCGAACCTGAACGTGATCCTCTTCCAGGACAGCGACTGGAAGTACCGAGGCATCGACGGGACGCTCGCGAAGACGAGCGTGACCTTCAACGAGGAGACGGGCGAGATCTACGACGCGGACATCGAGGTCAACGCCGCGAACAACGACGTGACGATCACGGACGATCCGCGCAAGGTGTCCTACGATCTCCAGTCGATCCTCACGCACGAGGTCGGCCACTTCATCGGCATCGCGCACTCGAAGAACTCCGACGCGGTGATGTTCGAGTCGTACACGCCGGGCTCGACGAGCCTCCGCGCGCTGACGGAGGACGACGTGGCCGCCGTCTGCGCGGCGTACCCGCCCGACAACGGCGTCGCCTGCAACACGGAGCCGCGCGGCGGCTACAGCCCGACCTGCGGAGAAGAGGACGAGGCGCCGAAGGGCCTCTGCGCCGTCTCCGCGACGGCCCCTGCGGGCCACGGGAGCGGAGGAGGCGTTCTGGCAGCTTCTGCCGGCTTGTTGGGTGCCTTCGTCGTGACGACGCTCCGTCGCCGACGAAGGCGCATGCTTTCGGGAGGACACCATGCGACTCGTTGAGGTCTTCGGTTCGGCGCTCGCGGTGCTCGGGGTCGTCGTCAGCGTCCAGGCGTGCTCGGCGGACAGCTCCGCGACGAGCGAGTCGCGGCTCTGCACCCCCGGCGCGTACGTCTTCTGCCGCTGCGCGGACACGTCCCCGGGCACGAAGCTCTGTAAGGACGACGGCAAGGCCTTCGAGGTGTGCACCACCGGCGCGAGCGCCGAGTGCAAGGGCGGCGAGGTCGAGGATCCGGACACCGGCAAGGCCGTCGACGACGACGGCAACGTCATCCCGCCCCCCGGCGAGGAGAAGCCCGTCGTCACGAACGACCTCGAGACCTGCCCCGGCAAGCCGACCGCGGTGGGTGGCCAGGACGTGGTCGTCACGGGCGACACGACCGGCGCCAGAGACGATCACAAGGGCAAGGCCGGCGCCTGCATCGCGGGGAGCGGCGGCGGCGACCACGTCTATCGCATCCAGGCGACCGGGACCGGCCAGCTCTCGGTGAAGGTCCAGGGGGAAGGCGCGCTGAACCCCACCGTCTACCTCCGCTCGACGTGCGCCGACGAGAACGCGCAGCTCGCGTGCGCGGAGACCACGGGCGCGGGCGGCCTCGAGCAGCTCACGACGAACGTGGTGACGGGGCGGGAGTATTTCCTCGTCGTCGACAGCGCGTCGGGGAGCGCGGGCAAGTACACCCTCACGATGAAGCTCAACGCGGGCTCCTTCTGCGGCGACGGCAACGTCGACGCGAACGAGGCCTGCGACGACGGGAACAAGGTCGAGGACGACGGCTGCTCGAACAGCTGCCAGAAGGTGGACGGAAACCCGACGACCGGCAACGCCTGCCCCGGGCACCCCGTCACCGTGTGGCCGGGGCGCACCGTGACCGGAACGGGCTCGACCCTCCCCTATGGCAACACGTTCACGAAGACGGGCAGCTCCTGCACCGTCTCGACGAACAACTTGAACGCGACCGGTGACCACGTCTACGAGGTCACGGCGCAGGGTGGCGGGACGCTGAAGGTCACCCTCACCCCGGACGCCGGCGTGAACCTGATGCTCGTCGCACGCAGTACGTGCGCGGATCCGACCACGCAGGCCGCGAACATGTGCTCCAACATCGCCGCCGAGGCGGGCGTCGAGACGATCTCCGTGCCCGTCACCGCAGGTCAGAAGCTCTCGGTCGCGGTCGACGGCGCCGGAACGGTGAACAACAAGGGAACGTACGCCATCGCGTTCCAGCTCCAGTGAGGCCGACGTGGACATCTCCGGATCGATGAAGAGCCTGCGTCACGTCCTGCCGCTCGCGCTGGTCTCCGCGATCCTGCTCTCGTCCGCATGCGCGTCGAGCTCGAAGGCGACGCCGAAGACCGAGCGGCTGTGCACCCCGGACGCCTGGGTCTACTGCCGCTGCCAGAACCGCGACGAGGGCTCGAAGCAGTGCAACGAGGAGGGGTCGAAGTTCGGGCCGTGCCTCCCCTGCGAGACGCCCGACAACCCCGTCCTCGACGACGAGGATCCGTTCCCCATCGACGAGCCCGACGGCGGACCGCTCCCCGAGCCCGCGACGTGCGGAGACAAGGTGGTGCAGGAGGGCGAGGCCTGCGACGACGGGAACACGGACGACACGGACGGCTGCAGCGCAGCGTGCAAGCTCGCGGGCGCCGATCCGCCCTCGTCGCGGACGTGCCCCGGCATGCCCGTGCACGTGTGGGGGTCGCCCGTGGAGTACATCGGGACGACGGTGGGCGCGCCGAACGCGTTCTACCCCGACCCGGTCTGCAGCACCCCGAGCGTTCCGACACGCGGGCAGTCCGGTCCGGAGCGCATCTTCGCCGTCACGCCCCACAAGAGCGGCGTCCTCGTCGCGACGACGGCCGACGCCGGAATGAACACCGTCCTGTGGATGATGCAGCCGTGCAAGGTGGGCACGTCGCAGGCGCCGGCGACGTACCTCTCGTGCGCGAACCTGAAGGACAACAACGACAGCGAGCGGGTCGAGCTCCCCGTCCAGGCAGGGCAGACCTACGCCGTCGTCGTCGACGGCGCGAACATCAACTCCCTGTCCGGCGGCCCGTTCAAGGTGACGTTCTCGATGAAGTGATCTCGCGGTACTCGTGCGGCGAGTGCGCCGAGACGATGCGGACCCGCGGGCCCTGGTCGCGACGGAGCTGGCGGAGACGCGCCTGGTTCGCGCGCCGCGCGGCGTCGTCGAAGGCGACCACGCGCTGGAAGAGCGCGAGCCCGGGCGGGCACGTCGGCGGCTCGTCGAGCTCGCCGTGGAAGAAGTAGGCGTCTCCCGCGTGGAGGAGCCACTCGGGCGCGGTGCCGCCCGTGCGGACGGCGACCGCGGCGTGACCGCGCGAGTGACCGAAGAGCGGGACGAGCAGCACGTCGTCGGTCACGGCGCGAACGCTCGCGAAGCCGTTCCACGTCTCGCCCGCCTCCTCGTGGAGGCGCCACGTCGGGCCGTGGGCGAGCTGCGCAGGTCGGTAGCGCTCGCGCTCGAGGAGGGTCGAGGGATGGAGCGCGGCCTCCTGCTCGCGACGGTGGACGTGCACCGCGGCGTGGGGGAAGTCGGCGAGGCCGCCCGCGTGATCGGGATCGAGGTGGGTGACGACGATGTGCCGGACGTCGGAGGCGCGGTGCCCGAGGCGCTCGATCTGCCGGATGGCTGTGTCCTCGTCACGGAGCCTCAGCCGTCCGGCCCAGAGGAGCGGCGCGCCGAGGCGCGCGCGTGCGTCGCGCACGTCGTCGAGGCCGAAGCCGGTGTCGACGAGGACGAGCCCCTCGTCGGTCTCGACGAGGAGGGCGTGGACGACGAGCTCGGCCGGCTCCGCGGGCGAGCCCGAGACGAGGCGGCCGCCCACCGGGCACATCGTGGCGAGGTTCAGGTGGCGAATCTTCGTCATCGCTTCCGTCGGCGGCGCGGCGGGGCCTCGTGCGGGTGCGGGTGCGGGTGCGGGTGCGGGGGATCGCGGGCTATGACCTCGATGCCGCCGTGCTTCACGCCGCGGGTCGCGAGCATCTTGCCGGCGACGTCGCGGAGCTCGTCCGAGCGGCCGTGCATGACGATGACCTCGAGACAGTCGTCGTGATCGAGATGGACGTGCATCGAGGCGCGGACCTTCTCGCCCAGCGTGTGCTGGAGCTCGGTCAAGCGCTCGGTCAGATCGCGGACGTGGTGGTCGTAGACGAGGGTGAGCGCCGCGACCGCGTCGGCGCCCTCGGCGACGCGCGCGCGGGTGACCTCCGCGCGGACGAGGTCCCGGAGGGCCTCGGAGCGGGTCGTGCCGCGCGCGGCGACGAGCGCGTCGAAGTCCTCGAGGAGGGCGTTCTCCATGGCGACGCCGAATCGGACGAGCTCGTCACGCTTGTTCACCCTCGCATCCTACCGCGCTCTGGACTAGCAGGTGAGCGTGTGAAGTTCGTGGACGTGTGCCAGGTCGACGTGCTCGCCGGACGAGGCGGGAACGGTGCGGTTGCGTTCCGGAGGGAGAAGTACCTCCCCTTCGGCGGTCCGTCCGGAGGCGACGGCGGCCGCGGCGGCGACATCGTGTTCCGGACCGACCCAGGCCTCTCGACGCTGCTCGACATCACCCACGCGCGGGTCCTCCGCGCCGCCTACGGCGAGCAGGGACACGGCAAGGACTGCTACGGCCGCGGGGCGGACGACCTGATCGTCCGCGTGCCGGTCGGGACCCAGGTGTACGACCGCGAGAGCGGCGAGCTCCTCTTCGATCTCGACGAGCCGAACAAGGACGTCGTCGTCGCGAAGGGCGGCAAGGGCGGCCGCGGGAACATCCACTTCTCGACGCCGTACGATCGCGCGCCGCGACGGGCCGAGCCCGGCGAGCCGGGCGAGGAGAAGAAGCTCCGGCTGGAGCTGAAGGTCATCGCCGACGTGGGCCTCCTCGGCTTCCCGAACGTCGGGAAATCGACGTTCATCCGCGCATGCTCGCGCGCGCAGCCGAAGGTCGCGGACTACCCGTTCACGACGCTCACGCCGCACCTCGGGGTCGTCCGCATCGGGGACGAGGCGAGCTTCGTGATGGCCGACATCCCGGGGCTCATCCCGGGCGCCGCCGAGGGGGCGGGCCTCGGCTACCGATTCCTCCGGCACGTGGAGCGGACGCGGGCGCTCCTCCACCTCGTGACGCTCGATCCCGCCGAGGGCCGTGACCCGCTCGCAGACTACGACGCGATCCGCGCGGAGCTCGCGAAGTTCGATCCGGAGATCGTGAAGCGCCCGGAGATCGTCGCGATGACGAAGGCGGACATCTCCGAGGTGCGGGATGCGTTCCCGGACGTGAAGAAGCGGTTCGCCAAGCGCGGGATCGCGATCCGCCTCGTCTCGGCCGTGACGCAGGACGGGATCCGGCCGCTCCTCGTCGACCTCTACCGCACGGTCACGGGCCGAGCGGAGGTCGAGGACTGGGAGCGACCGACCGCGACCGCCGTGACGAACGGTGTGAGCGCGCCGGCAAAGGCGGCGACACCGGCCAAGGCCGTCGCAAAGGAGAGCGCGCCCGCGACGAAGAAGGTCGCGACCGCGACCGCAAAGAAGAAGAAGGTCGCGACCGCGACCGCAAAGAAGAAGAAGGTCGCCACCGCGACCGCCAAGAAGAAGAAGGTCGCCACCGCGACCGCCAAGAAGAAGAAGGTCGCCACCGCGACCGCCAAGAAGAAGAAGGTCGCCACCGCGACCGCCAAGAAGAAGAAGACTGCGCCCGCCAGGAAGAAGAAGGCCGGGCGCACGCGCTAGCAACCACGGGGAGAGCGCGGCCGAGGGGGGTGCTGCGTGAGCGAGAAGACCGAAGAACCGACACCGAAGCGGCTCCGGAAGGCGCAGGAAGAGGGCGACAGCCCTATTAGCGCCACCGCGAGCCAGGCCGTGGCGTTCCTCGTCGCGGTCGCGATCGCGCCGATGGCCGTCGCCGCCCTCGCGACGCGCTCGGCCGCGGATCTCCGCGCCGCCATCGCCCGCTCCGCGGACGCGAACGCCGTGACCGGCTTCGACGCGGCCCCCTTCGCGCTCTCCGTGCTCGTCCTCGCCGGCCCGCTCCTCGTCGCGGCGGGCACGGCCGGCGCCGTCACGTCGTTCGTCCAGAGCGGCGGCGTCGTCTCGACGAAGAAGCTCGTCCCCGACCTCGCGCGGCTCGATCCCATCGGCGGACTCAGGAAGCTCGTCTCCACCGATCGCATGGTCGCCGTGCTCCGCGCGGCGCTCTTCGGAGCGGCCGTGGGGTGGTTCGCCTACGCCGCGCTACGCGAGCACCTCCCCGACCTCGCGCGCGCCACGGGCGATCCCGCGAAGGCGACGAGCCTCGCCGGCGTCGTCGCGCTCGGGGTCGCCGAGCGGAGCGCAGCCTTCGGGCTCTTCCTCGCGGCGATCGACGTCGTCACGACGCGCCGCTCCTGGCGGAGGCGCCTTCGGATGTCGAAGGAGGAGGTGAAGCGTGAGCACAAGGAGAGCGAGGGAGATCCTCACCAGAAGGCTGCTCGCGAGCGCGCGCACCACGAGATGCTCGCGTCCGCCGCCGTCGCGAACGTGCGCAAGGCGAGCGTCGTCGTCGTGAATCCGACGCACATCGCCTGCGCGCTCCGCTACGACGAGGACGAGGGAGACCTCGCGCCCGTCGTGCTCGCGTCCGGCCGCGGCGACCTCGCCGCGCGCATCCTCGAGGCGGCGCGGCACTTCAACGTGCCGGTCCTCCGCGACGTCCCGCTCGCGCGCGCGCTCGTCGACCTCGAGATCGGGACGCAGATCCCCGAGGCGCTCTACGAGGCGGTCGCGGAGATCCTCCGCGAGGCGTGGGACGAGACCGAGCAGGCCTGATCGAAAGGAGGGCTCAGCCTGCGCTCGACAGACGCGCCGCGTCGTCGGCGCGCCCGACGCTCGCGTAGAGCTTCGCGAGGAACGCGAGACACGCGCGCGTGCCGCGCGCGTCGCCCCCTGCGCGTGCCCGCGCGAGCGCGTCGAGGCCCTCGAGGAGCGCCTCGGCGGGTCGCCCGCCGGCGGACAGCGAGATCCCGAGCGCGAGCGACGTCTGGCAGCGGAGCGCGTGGTCGGCCGGGTCGAGGCCTTCGCGCATCCGTCGCAGGACGCGGAGCGCGTCGCCGATCTCGCCGCGAGAGGCGCGCGCAACCGCGCGCATGCGCTCGGACGGCAGCGTCGTCTCGCCCTTCGCGGTGACCGCTTCCAGCCACCGGTCGAGGCCCGCGCTGCCATCCTGGATCGCGTCGCGCGCGAGCTCTCCGAGCTCGTCGGCGACCTCGCTTCCCCTCGTGCTCGCCGGCGGCGCGAGCGAAGGAGGAAGCTCCCTCGGCGTGAACGGTGGAGCGGCGTCGTGCATGGGCACAGCCGCGAGGAGCTTCTCGCTCGCGCTGCCGCGCGCGACGGAGCTCTTCGCCGACGCCGTCCCGCTCGGTGACCGAACCGACGCCAGGACCTCGCGGGCGCCCTCGGCGAGCGACTCGTCCCACTCCCCGGCGAGCGTCGCGAGCTGGAACGTGCTCGCCTCGAGCCCACGCGAGGCCGCGGCTCTGGCGGCGTCGAGCGCGATGCGCGCGGCACGGCGCGGGTCTCCCTCCCCGGCCGCGTGAAAGGCGGCATCGGCGCGTCCGAAGGCCCCCTCGTCGGCGCGGAGCACCGCCCCGATCGCGGCGTGGAGCCGGCGCCGCTCCTCGTCGCTCGGCGCCTCGACGAGGACGCGGACGTGCGTGCGCGACGGCAGCCCGACCCAGTCCTCCTGGACGTCGAGGAGCCACTTCTCCCGGACGAGCCCTTCGATCGCGGCCTCGAGATCGACGTCGAGCGCCGCCCCCTCGAGCACGCGCGCGACGAACGCCTGCTTCGCCTCGCCTCCGAGCATCGCGACGATCGCCGCGACGACCCGGCTCGGCGCGTCGAGCAGCGCGAGGCGATCGGTGATCCACGACTCCGCAGGCCGCGCCGGTGGACGTGAGGAGCGCTTGGGGCGGGCGACGTCCGAGGCCGGGGCGTCCCACGAGATCGCGCCCGTCGCCACGGCGCACGTCAGCGCCTCGACGATCGCGAGCGGCAGGTGCCCCGCACGCGCCGACCACATCGCGCTCGACGCGTCGTCGAGGCCGCCGCTCGCACACGCCGAGGCGACCGCGAGAGCGTCCGCGCTCGAGAGCGGGCCGAGCGCGACCTCGCCCGCTCGTGGGACCGCGCCGAAGGCCGACGGGACCGCGTCCGTCTTCCCGAGCCGCACCACGAGCGACACCGGGTGCCCCTCGAGGCCGGCCCTCGCGACGGCGCGCGTCACGGCCTCGAGGCTCGCGGGGTCGACGTCGAGCACGTCGTCGACGACCACGACGGACGGCACGCGCGCCGGGCCGGCCGTCCCGCCTTCGACGTCGCGCGGCGGCAGCATGCTGTCGTGGCGACCGCTCTTCGTCGCGAAGTATGCGGTCACGAGCGTGGCGACCGTGTCCACGTCGACCGGCTCGCCGGACAGGAGGGCGTCGAGGGGCTCCGCGAGCGCGACGAGCTTCGCACCGAGATCGCGCGTGATGGATCGCTCGACGGCGCGACGGAGCGCGCCCATCGGGGCGAGACTGGCGCCCACCGGCGCGACCACCAGCGCGCGGGGCGCGCGCGCCGCGACCTCCGCGAGGAGGCGTGACCCTCCCGCCCCAGGGTCGGCGCGGACGACGGTGAGCGCCGACGGCGAGAGCGGCACGTCCTCGGCGCGGACCCCGAGGAGCGGCGGGACCCGGAGGCGAGAGAGCCCGTTCGCGACATCGAGCCGCCACGGCTCCGCCGCGCGGATCCGGACGCCGCGCGCGACCTCGACGACGCCGTCGTGACGCCGCGCGCGCGCGCGAACGCGGCCACGCACGGCGAGCCGCATGCCGTGCTCGCGGTGGAGCTCCTTCGCGCACACGATCTCGCCGGGGCGAGCCTCGCGCGAGAGCCCGGTGGCGACCGCGAGCACATCGCCGGCCGCGAGCGCGACGCGTACGCCCATGTCGCCGGAGAGCGACGTGCCCGGCGCCTCGGTGCCGAGGAGCGGGACGAGCTCGCCCAGCGCGAGCCCGGCTGCGAACGCGGACGCGTCCCGCGCGGTGTCCGCCGAGAGGAGCCCGAGCACGCGCGCCATGGCCCCCTCGACGCCCCCGTCCTCGACCTCGAACGCGAACGCGATGCGGGCGCCGCCGCTCCACGCGACGACCGTGGCGCCGCGCGCCGACGCCGCCTCC
>JALHPN010000102.1 GCA_022842465.1 Polyangiaceae bacterium
TCGGCGACCTCGGTGCGCGCGTCCGTCGCGCGGAGGAGCACGAGGACGAAGAGGAGCTCGCGGAGGGCTGCGCGAAGCTCGCCGCCCTCGCGAAGGACGAGTCGCGGCCGCGCGAGCGTCGAATCGCCGCCGTCCGCGCGGCCCGGACCCTCCCGTGCCCGACCGTCGAGCTCCCGACCACGCTCGATGCCCGCTGAATCCTCGCGCGGAGCTCCCCGCCCGTGACGGACGTGCGCCACCTCGGGTAGTCTTCGGCGCACATGGCCGACTCCGCGCCGTCGAGCGTCTACGGAAACGAGGGGTACATCAACCAGCTCCTCGCGAAGGCGGTCGCCGCGAAGGCGAGCGACATCCACCTCAAGGTCGGGATCCCGCCGGCCGCGCGCGTGCGTGGAGACCTCGTCTTCTTCCGCACCGAGCCCTTGAAGCCGGAGGACACCGAGCAGATCGCGCGCGTGGTCATCAAGGACGCGCTCGTCCGCGGGGGCATCGCGACGCTGCGGGAGCACGACTGCGCGTACGCCGCGCAGGGTGTCGGGCGCTTTCGCGTCAACGTCTACCGGCAGCGCGGCACGCTCGGGATCGTGATGCGATCCATCCCGACCAAGATCCCCGCGTTCGACGAGCTCGGGTGCCCCGCGCCCTGCGCGACGCTCGCGGAGCGTGACCGCGGGCTGGTCCTCGTCGTCGGCGCGGCCGGTAACGGCAAGAGCTCGACGCTCGCTGCGATGATCGGCCACCTCAACAAGACGCAGCCGCTCCACATCGTCACGATCGAGGACCCCATCGAGTTCCTCCACGACGACGACAAGTCGAGCATCAGCCAGCGTGAGGTCGGGATCGACACGGGCACGTTCGCGGATGCGCTCCGCGCCGCGCTCCGGCAGGATCCCGACGTCATCCTCGTCGGCGAGATCCGCGACGAGCTCACCCTCGACATCGCGCTGAAGGCGGCGGAGACCGGCCACCTCGTCCTCTCGACGCTCCACACGCCGGACGTCACGCGCACGGTGAATCGCATGCTCGCGCTCGCGCCGAAGGGCCAGCCCGGCTCCTCGGACGAGCTCCGCGAGCGCATCGGCGACTCCCTCCAGGGCGTGGTCGCCCAGCGTCTCCTCCCGCGAAAAGACGGCGCCGGCCTCGTCCTGGCCGCGGAGGTGCTCGTCGCGACGGGCACCGTTCGCGAGTCGATCAAGCGGCCGGAGGGCAACCCGTCCTTGAAGGAGCTGATGGAGAAGGGGACCCACCCCTACGCGATGCAGACCTTCGAGATGCACTTGAAGCAGCTCCTCGCGCAGGGCCTCGTCGACAAGGAGGTCGCCCGCGCCGCGGCAGGCTTCTGATCTCAGACCGCCGCGCGCCGCACCCACGCGACCGCATCGTCCAGCTGCGCGGGCTTCTCGAAGACGGGGCCGAACGTCCGCGCGTGCGCGAGCACGTCGCCTGTCCGGGCGCTCGAGAAGAAAGCGATCGGGAGATCCGGCCGCGTCTCCCGGAGGCGCGCGGCGATGTCGGTGCCCGTGCCGTCGTCGAGCTCCAGATCGAGGAGCGCGCAGCGGACGCTCGCGGGGTCGACGAGCGAGCTGGTCTCGACCGAGGCGTGCTCGAGGACGTCGAATCCGGCGGCGCGGAGCGCGCGCGCCAAGGTGAGACGAGCAACGGCGGAGTCGTCGGCGACGAGGACGCGTGAGCCCACGCTCGGAGGATACCCGATCACCGCTTCGTGCAGTGGGGGTCCTTGCAGAGATCGGCCCTCGCGTGACAGAGGCGCGCCGCGAAGGGCGCGACCTTCGTGCAAAGCCGATCGCCGGACGCCTCGGAGAGATCGCTCGCGCGCACGGAACCTGTCCGAGAGACGGTGCCTGCGCGCGTGCCGTCGGGCCACGTGACGACGCTCGCCAGGCGCGGCCAGAGGAGCATCTCCGGCGAGGCCCCGAGTCGTCCCGTTCCGATCATCCCCTCGCCGGTGCGGTTCGACCCCACGGCGCTCTCTGCCACCTCGACCCGCACGACGCCGCACGTGCGCGTCGCCTCCGCGAGGTAGGCGTCCCTCGTGGCGTCGTGGAGGACCGTCGTCGGGCCCGCGGCGATGGAGGTGATCAGGGCGAACGGGCGGCCGTCGAACCGTGCTCGCTCCGCCCGATCGTCCGGGGAGACGAGCGAGCACGGCGGCACGAAGGTCCATACGTCCATCGTGCTGACCGTTCCGAGCGACGAGAAGAGTCCGCTTGCGAGCATGCGGTCGCACGAGAGGGCCTGCGACAGACCGAGCACGAGGGAGCTCGTGTCGACCTCGCCGGGCCTCTTCGTCGGGGGGCGCGCCTGTGCCTCTGCTCGTGCGCCGCGCTTCTCGGCCGTCAGGCACGCTTCGTAGCGCTTCCGCTCCTCGGTCGAGGTCTGCTCGCGGCGCTTCGCCCCCTCCTCGGCGGCGTGGCGCCGACGCCATTGCTCGACGGGCTCGGGGAAGGGAGCGCAGGCGAGGGCCTCGCCGGAGCGGCCCCAGGGCGTGCGGCTCGTGGCGTCGCGCTCGCGGGCCGGCGTGGCGAGCGCCAGCTTCTCCTTTGCGAGGGGGCCCGCTGCCCGCGCGAGGATCGTGTCGACGAGCTCGGCGTGACCGTCGACGAAGACCCGCGCGGGGGCGCCGCGCTCCACGTGGACGCCCGTGCCGTCCGCGTGCTCGATGTGGATCGGCTCGGCGAGGCGCGCGACGAGGTGCTCGCGCGCGACGAACGCGTCCACGGCATACGACGGTCGCCCGAAGCCTCCCCACGAGCCCGTGACGCAGTCGGCCAGGCCCGATCCGGTGCGAACGGTGACGGAGGACGGCCCCGACGCGGTGATCGCGTAGGCGGTGAGCGCGCCTGGTCCTGTCTTCATCGCGAGCACCGTCGTGTCGGCGCGCGCTGCCTCGAGCGTCGGATGGAGCGCGGTCCCCTCGACGACGAGGACGTGCGTGGCGGGCGCGAGGTCATCCGCGAGGATCGAGCTCGCGGGCACCACGCGCGTCGCGCGCTTCGGCTCGTCCGGCGCGTCCGTGCGAGCGCTCGCGCTCGGCTGCGGAGGTACCACCACCCGCGCGTCCGCACCCACGGACGGGCGAGCCGCGCCGGCGCCGCACGCGCCGGTGGCGACGGCCAAGAGGACGAACCGGGCCACGCGGGACGCGGGATGCATGCGCTCCTTGTACGACCCGCGCCGCGCCTTCTTCCTTTCCCCGGGGCCTCGCCTCCGCTCCGTTACGGAGCGGCTTCGGTTTCCGCTCGCTCCCGTCCGGAGCAGCGCCGGAGGTCGGACAGCGTCTTTCGAGGGGCATTCCCGAGCGATCGCCGCGGGCACCGATCTTGGATCAACGGCCGCCCGAAGGGAGTCGTTCACATGGAAGTCCGCTTCTGGGGGGTTCGGGGCAGCATCGCGTCGCCGGGGCCGGCGACGGCGGAGGTCGGCGGCAACACGAGCTGCGTGGAGCTCGTCTGCGGTGAGACGCGCATCATCCTCGACGCCGGCACGGGCCTCCGTGGGCTCGGCAACGCGCTCGTCGCCGGGCGCGCGCCCGTGGAGGCGACGCTCCTCCTGTCGCACTACCACTGGGACCACATCCAGGGCCTGCCGTTCTTCGTGCCCGTCTACATGAAGTCGACGTCGCTCACGATCGTGGGCGCGGCGAACGGCGTCGCCAGCGTGCGCGAAGCGCTCGAGCACCAGATGCGCGCGCCCGTCTTTCCCGTTCGCCTCGACGAGGTAGGAGCCCGCATCGCGACCAAGGAGGTCCGTCCGGCGGACGTCTTCGAGGTCGGCGAGGCCGTCGTCCGGGTCGCGCGTGGCAATCACCCCGGCGGCGTCGTCGCGTATCGCGTCGAGCACGAGGGCAAGAGCGTCGTCTACGCCACGGACACCGAGCACTACGCCTGCGTCGACCCCGCGCTCCGCGCCCTCGCCGAGGGCGCCGACGTGCTCGTCTACGACGCCCAGTACCTGCCCGAGGAGTACGCCTCGAAGCTCGGATGGGGCCACTCGACGTATGCGCACGGCGTCGAGCTCGCGCGCGCCGCGGGGGTCTCCACGTACGTCCTCTTCCACCACGATCCGGCCCGGACCGACGCCGAGGTCGCGGCGATGGAAGCGCGCGCGCGCGAGGCCTTCCGAGGCGCGGTTGCGGCGCGGGAGGGGATGGTCCTCGCCGTGGGGGAGCGCTCCACGGCGGACGGCGACCGCTCGTCGACGATCGTGACGGAGAGCGCCGTCGCGCCCGTGGTGGCTGCCTGACGTGCTCGTGACGTCGGACTCCTCTCGCGATACCGTGAGGGCGACGGTGTCGAACCGACTCTCGCTCCTCGTGGACCTCGCGTCGATGCTGACGCGCGAGGTGGACTTCGACGCGCTCCTCGGCGCCGCGTGCGAGCGCGTGGCCGAGGCGCTCGGCGCCGAGCGCGCGACCATCTGGCTCGTCGACGCGGACGGAGGCGATCTCGTGACGCGCGTAGCCCTGCTCCCCGAGGTGCCGGCGCTCCGGATCGCCATCGGGCAGGGCATCGCCGGCTGGGTCGCAGAGGCCGGGAAGCCCGTCCGCATCGACGACGCCGCGTCGGATGCGCGCTTCGACTCGTCCGCCGATCGCGCGACGGGGTACACGACGCGCTCCGTGCTGGCCGTGCCGATCCGCGAGGAGGGCGGGGGACCCGTGCGCGGCGTGCTCCAGGTCCTGAACCGGCCGAGCCCGTGGCACGAGGACGACGAACGGTACCTCGTCGCGCTCGCCGCGCAGATCGCGCGCGCGCTCTCGCTCACCACGCTCCGTCCGGCGGACGCCGACGGGCCCGGGCTCACCCTGCGCGGTCCCTTCAACCGCATCATCGGGCGCAGCGAGGAGCTCCGCGCCGTCTACGAGCGCGTGACCCTCGCGGCGCAGACCGACGCGACGGTGCTCCTCCGCGGCGAGACCGGGAGCGGCAAGGGGCTCTTCTCGCGCGCGATCCACGTCAACTCGGCGCGAGAGGCGGGCCCCTTCGTCGTCGTCGACTGCACGACCCTCCCGATGCAGCTCGTCGAGAGCGAGCTCTTCGGTCACGAGCGCGGCGCGTTCACGGGCGCCGATCGGCGCGTTCCGGGCAGGGTCGAGATGGCCGAGGGGGGCACGCTCTTTCTCGACGAGATCGGCGATCTGCCGCTCGATCTCCAGGGAAAGCTGCTCCGCTTCCTCCAGGACCGCGCGTTCGAGCGCGTCGGCGGGCGCCAGACGATGACGGCGGACGTGCGCGTCGTCTGCGCGACGCACCAGGGGCTCGAGGCGCTCGTCGAGGCGGGGCGCTTCCGGGAGGATCTCTACTACCGGATCCGCGTCGTCGAGATCGAGATCCCCCCCCTCCGCGCGCGCGGGACGACCGAGATCGAGCAGCTCGCCCGGCACTTCGCGGACATGTATGCGAAGAAATACAAGCGGCCTCCGCCCGTGCTCCTGCCCGACGCCGTCGTCGCGCTCCGCGAGCACTCGTTTCCCGGCAACGTGCGGGAGCTCGAGCACTGGATCGAGAGCGCCGTCGTCCTCGCCCCCGACGGCCGGATCGGCGCGGGGCACCTCCCGCGTGCTCGGCGCGTGGCGCCAGGCGGAGATCGGCCGTCGGTCACGGCGGGCCACGGAGGGGTGCCCCTCCCGCTCGGCCTTCCCCTCGACGAGGCGATCCAGCGCTACGTCGCCGCGACGGTCGACGCGGCGGGCGGGAACAAGGCCGAGGCCGCCCGGAGGCTCGCGATCGGCCGCAACACGATCGGCCGCTACCTGAAGGAGCGCGACGCGCAGGCGGGCGACGGCGGGGACGAGGCGTGACGCGGTCCGGAAGGTTTTCGCCTCGCCCGCTTTTCGGCTAGGGTGCGCGCCCGATGCAGCCGCCCCGCTTCACCCGTGACGAGGTCCGCGCCCTCTACGATCGTCCGCTCCTGCCGCTCCTCGACGAGTCGCGGAAGGTGCACCTCGCGCACCACCCCGACAACGAGGTCCAGCTCTGCACGCTCCTCAGCGTGAAGACCGGCGGCTGCCCCGAGGACTGCTCGTACTGCCCGCAGTCGAGCAAGTACGACACGAACGTCTCTGCCGAGAAGATGCTCGACGTCCGGGAGGTGATCGCGAGCGCTCGCCGCGCGAAGGAGCTCGGGTCCACGCGCTTCTGCATGGGCGCCGCCTGGCGCGAGGTGAAGGAGGGCCCCGCCTTCGACCGCGTCCTCGAGATGGTGCGCGGCGTGAAGGATCTCGGCCTCGAGGCGTGCGTGACGCTCGGCATGGTGAACGAGAGTCAGGCGAAGCGCCTCGCCGAGGCCGGCCTCGACGCCTACAACCACAACCTCGACACGAGCCGCGAGAACTACCGGTCGATCATCACGACCCGCACGTTCGACGATCGCCTGAAGACGCTCGAGAACGTCCGCGGCGCGGGCATCACCGTGTGCTCCGGCGGGATCATCGGGATGGGCGAGAGCACGGACGATCGTTGCGAGATGCTCCGGACGCTCGCGAACATGGAGCCGCAGCCCGAGAGCGTGCCGATCAACGCGCTCGTCCCGGTGGAGGGCACGCCGCTCGCCGCGATGCCGCCGGTCGACCCGCTCGACCTCGTGCGCATGATCGCGGTCGCGCGCATCCTCATGCCGAAGACGCGGGTGCGCCTCTCCGCCGGCCGCACCTCGCTCACGCGCGAGGCGCAGATGCTCTGCATGCTCGCCGGCGCGAACTCGATCTTCTACGGCGACACGCTCCTCACGACCGCGAACCCGGGCGAGGAGGACGATCTGGCGCTGATTCGAGACGCCGGCCTCGTCGCGATGCCGCCGAAGGTCTCGACGCATCACGCGGACTGACGCCGCGCGAAGAGCGAGAGCGTGAAGGTCCGGGTCACGCGACCGCCTCGGCGGATCGTGATCTCGCGTCGGCCGACGAGGACGTGATCGGGGAGCTGCCCGCCCCCGCCCTCCGGGAAGCGCGCGTCGGTCACGAAGAGCACGTGCTCGGCGGCGCGCCACGACGCGCGCGGGAGCCAGCGATCGAAGTCGTCCGGCACCTCCGTCGCACAGCCGATGCGGATCCCGGGGAGACCGGCGTGGAGCTGCCCGCAGATCGTCCAGTGTGGACCGACGACGACGACCTCGCGACCTTCGGGGTCGAACGGCGTCGCCGTCGCGCGCGTCTCGTCCCGCACCGCGGCGAAGACCTCGGGCCAGCCGTAGAGCTCGCTCGCGATGTCCATGCGGGCTGAGCCGGTCTCGGCCGGAGCGGCCGGCACGAGCCGCGCGCTCGCAGGCACGAGGACGTAGACGTGGGCGAGCGTCGTGAAGAGCGCGGCCGTCGCGAGCGCCGCGACGGTCACCCGTCGCGAGACGAGCTCTGGCCCTCGACGCGCCCCGTGCACGACGAGGGCGAGCCACGCTGGCGCGAGCCAGTGCGGCTCCGCGACCTGGCTCCAGAGCGAGAGCGCGAGGAGCGGCACGAGCGGCAAGGCGAAGACCGCGAAGAGGAGGCGCGACGTCGCGTCGTCACGGCGCTTCGTCCAGAGATCGCGCGCGACGACGACGACGAGCACCGCGAGGACGGGCGACACGTAGAGGAGCTGCCCGCCGAGGACGGCGCCCGCGTTACGGAGAGAGAGGCCGGCGCCGCCCTGCGTGTCGACGAGACGATGCCGGATCATGGGCCAGCCGAGGCGCGCCTCGTAGAGGACGGTCGGGACGAATGCGATGAGACCTGCCGCGAGGCCCGCCCACGGCCACGTCGATCGCGCCGCCGCGCTCTCCTTCACCCCCGCGCGTGCGATCCACACGAGGCCGCCCGCGAGGCCGAGGACGAGGAGGATCCCCGGCGCCTTCGCCGAGGCCGAGATCCCGGCGAGGAGTCCCGCGCCGAGGAGCGAGGCGGCCCCGCGGAGCGAGCCGTCACCTTCACGAAGGCCGACCGACGCGAGCGCGAGGGAGCCGAGCCACAAGGGCGCGAGGAGGAGATCCGGCGTCAGCCCGAAGAGACCCACTGCGGTCACCGGCGCGAGCGCGAGGACGAGCCCCGCCGCGGCGGCGCGGCGAGGGGGAGCATCGGCGGCGCGCGCGGCGCCATAGGCGAGCCACGGGACGAGCGTCGCGGTCACCGCCGTGACGACGTGGGCGCGGAGCGGCGTCGGCGGCGCTCCTTCGCCGATGACGCGCGCGACGAGCCCGACGAGCCCGGGATGATCGAGGTACGACAGCTGCGGATGCAGCGCCCACGAGGCGTAGAGGGCCTCGCTGTCGCCGAAGCCCACGACGCTCGCCGCGTAGAGACGCACCACGAGGAGCGCGAACGAGACGAGCGCAAGGGCTCGCGTCTCCGTCATCCGCTCGCCTTGCGTCGCCGCACCGGAGCCTCCGCGCCCGCGAGGCCGAGCCACGGCGCGAGGATCTCGAGGACCTCGGCGGAGGCGCGCGTCCTCCCGCCGAGCGCGCGCTCGACCTCCTCGCAGTGGACGAGGTAGGCGTCGCGCTCGACCAGCGCCCGCTCGAGGTGCTCGGCGATCCGGCGCGGCTCGCACTCGTCCTGGAGGAGCTCCGGGAAGACGCGCCGGCCGAGCAGGATGTTCGGAAGCGCCACGTGGGCGGTCGCGAGCGTCGCGCGGGCGACCTTCTCGGTCAGCCAGCCCACGCGGTAGCAGACGACGGGGACCGCGCGCGCGAGCGCGCACTCGAGCGACGCCGTGCCGGAGGCAGAGAGCGCGGCGTCGAACGCGGGAAGCGCGGACGCGACACCGGCTCGCGCGTCGATGTCGACGACCTCGACGTGGAACCGCTTCGCAGCGTCGCGTACGAAGGCACGCGTCTCTCCGTCGAGGCTCGGCGCGAGGAGCAGGCGACCGTCCACGCTCGCGTGCTCGCGCCGGACCGCCTCGTACCCTTCGAGCATGGGCACGGTGAGCTTTCGCGCTTCGTGCGGGCGGCTGCCGGGAAGGATCCCGACCGCCCACGCTCGCCTCGTCATCCCGAGGAGCTCGCGGGCCGCGAGGCGAGCCTCGGTCGCGCCGTGGGCGAACGTCTTCGCGCGCTCCTCGAGGGCGGGATGCCCGACGTAGCGTGCGTCCACCCCGAGGTCGCGCCAGAGCTTCTCCTCGAACGGGAGGACGACCGCCATGCGATCGACGTGACGGCGGAGCTTCTTCCCTCGGCCCGCGCGCCAGGCCCAGATCTGAGGAGCGCCGTACCAGAGGACCGGGCAGCCTCGCGCCCAGAGCAGCGGCGCGAGGCGCGCGTTGAACTCCGTGTAGCCGACGAGCAGCGCCGCCGACGGAGTGTCCTTCGCGATGCGCGCGCGGATCCGCGCGTAGGCGACGGCGACGCTCGCGGCATGGCGTGCGACCTCGACGAACCCCATCGCGGTGAGATCGCGGAGATCCGAGACGAGCTCCATCCCCTCGCGCTCGAGGGCTCCGCCTCCCATCCCCCAGGCGCGGACCTTCGAACCTGCGAGGCGGGCGAGGACGGCGGCCGCGGCCCGATCGCCCGAGGCTTCCCCCGCGACGACGAGGAGGCTCGGAGGCTTCACCGCGCGCCCTCCTCCACGATCTCGCTCGGGCTTCCGGAGAGCGCCGCGAGGATGGCTTCCGCGTCGCGCGCGACGCGGAACGCCCCGATACCGGGGACGGCGGCGATGGCCTCTCGCGTCGGCGCCTCGAGCGACGCGAGATCCTGGAGGCAGTGACCTGGGAGGACGACCTGCTCGTCGACCTCCCGCGCCTTCGCCTGCGCCTTGCGCCACGCGGTGAGGCGCTGCTCGCGCGCGCGCCGGGCCTTCACGAGCTCCTTCGGAGGACGCGGAGGGTCGAGCAGGGCGCGATCTTCGTCGGGGATCCGGCCGTCGTCGGCGAGGCCAGCCTCGACGGCGCGGAGAATGTCGTTCGCGAGGGCGCGCGCGCGGCCCGACATCGCGCCCCGGATCGCGGCGAGCTCGTCCCGCGTCCGCGGACGCTTCTCCGCGATCGCGAAGAGAATGTCCGGCCCGACGACCTTGTAGGGCGGCACGTCGAGCTCGCGGGCCTTCTTCTCGCGGAGCTCGGCGAGGCGGCGCAGGATCGGCAGCTCGATCGGCGGCACGCGGTCGATCCCCTTCAGGCGGACGTACGGGGGTCTCGGATCCACCGCCGTGACGGACGCCGCGGCGGTGCCGAGCCGATAGCGGGTCTCTTCGTCGACCGCATCGGCGATGCCGCGTGCCCGGCACGCGCCGAAGAGGACGTCGGCGAGGGCGGGGAGGTGGACGACGTCCCCGCCGAGATACGCGAGCGCATCCCTCGTGATCGGGCGCTCGGACCAGTCGTGGTGCTGCATCTTCTTGTCGATCGTGATGCCGAGCTCGCTCGCGAGGAGCGACGCGAGGCCCGTCGCGGTTCGGCCGAGCATCCGCGCGGCGATCGACGTGTCCTCGACGTTCGCGAGCGTCACGCCGAACTCGGCGAGCACGCGCGCGTCGAAGGACACGTCGTGGACGATCTTCACCGTCCTCGGCGACGAGAGGAGCTCGCCGAGCTCGCGAACGTCGACCGCCTGCGTGTCGACGACGAAGATTTCCTCGTCGGTCGCGAGCTGTACGGTGCACACGCGCGCGCGGTAGGCGAAGAGGCCGTTCGACTCGAGGTCGAAGGAGATGCGAGGGGAGCGCCCCAGGGACAGGGCGGCGCGTCCGACCTCCTCCCGGTTCGCGAGGAGGCGGAGCGATGGAGTCGTCGTCAAAAAGGGATCCCTACTTCGTGGGCGCGGGGTGGAGGCGCTTCCAGGTCGTCGCGATCTCGCGCGCGACGTCCTCGAGCGGCTTGTCGTGCATGACCTCGCTCGCGAGCCGGAAGCTCACGAGCGCGGGCGGCGACGTCGTCGCGCCCGAGACGCTCTGCGTCTGGACGGAACCCGCGGGCGTCACGGTCGGCGTGACCTTCGGAGGCAGGAGGACGCCCACGTTCGTCGCGCGGATCACCTTCCGCAGCTTCGTCGCCTCGTCGGTGAGGACCGGGTACTGGCCCTGCGAGCGGGCCGAGACCTCCCACGTCGTCCCCTGCTTCCACTTGCGGAGGAACACGAGCGAGGGCTTCCCGACGGCGAGGTTCGGCTCACCGTCGACCAGCTGGCCGATCTTGCCGACGCTCCCGCCGAGCGTGCGGACCCAGCCCTCGCTCCCCGCGCCGAGCTCACCCGCCACGCCCTGCTCCACCTTCACCCGTGTGTACGTGACGATGCGGCCGTCCTCCCAGACGCTCTTCGTCTCCTGCGCGACGACGACGCCGACGGCGTCGGCGTCCTTCACGAGCGTGTCGAACCCGACCGCGATCGAGACGGAGGCCTCGGCCTCGCGTTCGGCGAGGACCAGGGACGTGGGAACGGCGAAGGCGAGGGCGAGCCCGAGGGCGAAGGGGGAAGATCGCACGATCCTCATGCCCCGAACGGTAGCATGGCTCTACCAGCGCACCAGGGCGCACCCCCAGTGGATGCCGGCGCCGAGGGCGAGGAGCATGTTCAGCTCGCCCTTCTTCAGGTTTCCGGCCCGCGTCTGCTCGTCGATCAGGATCGGCAAGGTCCCCGCGCTCGTGTTGCCGAACCGATCGATGTTCATCGGCATCTTGGCCTCGGGGACGCCGAGGTTCTCGCGGACGTAGTTGTTGATCCGCGCGTTCGCCTGGTGGGCGAGGAACCAGTCGATGTCCTCGAGCTTCGTGTTCGTCTGGTCGCAGAGCGCGCGCGCCGTCTGCGGGAGCTTGGTGACCGCGAAGCGGAAGAGCTCCCGGCCGTCCATCCGGGGGATGTGCGCCTGCTCGTCGAAGTGCGTCGCCTTCCAGTACGGCCGCGTGCGGAACCCGCCGCCCGGGACGAAGAGCGTCTCGGCGTAGCGGCCGTCCGTGTGGACCTTGAGCGCGACGAGGCCCGCGTCGCGCTCCGTCTTCCGGAAGATCAGGGCGCCCGCGCCGTCGCCGAAGAGCACGGCCAGGGCGCGATGCTCGTTCGCCCGCGCCCGCGCCTCAGGGGTAGGCTCGCGATCGCTCCGGCCCTCGACGACGTCCCAGTCCTCCCAGGGCATGAAGCCCGCGTGGGCCTCCGCGCCGATGAACAGGATCGTCTCGGCGGCGCCGCTCTTGACGAGGCCGTCGACGAGCTGGAGGCCGAAGATCATCGCCGCGCACTGCTGGCGGATGTCGAGCGCCGGCACCCCCTCGATCCCGAGCTTCGCGCCGACGAGCGCGGCCGAGCCCGGGAAGACGTAGTCGGGCGTCATCGTCGCGAAGACGATGTAGTCGACCTCCTTGGCCGTGATCCCCGCCGACTCGAGGGCTCGCTTCGCCGCCTCGAACCCGAGGTCGCTCGCGCCCTGGCCCTCGCCGGCGTAGTGGCGCTGCTTGATCCCGGAGCGCTGGACGATCCACGCGTCATCGGTGTCCATGACGCGGGCGAGCCGCTCGTTGGGTACGGGCTTGCCGGGTACGAAGTGACCCGTCCCGATGATCTCGAACCCCATCGGGGCGGGCATAATCCGGCCTCCCGACCGCGTCGACCCTTTCCGGCGGAGCCCGGCCGTCCTGGCGAAAACGTGACGGGTGATGCTGCGCTGCGTCGGGGCGGCGGCGCATCGCGCGCAACGGCGAAGGAAGCCGTGCGGCCTCGTGTCCGTAGGCTCTTCCATGGCAGCAGCGATCTCGCGGGGCTCGGCGGCGGACACGGTTCGTGACGTCGAGGCCCCCGAGGACGTGAAAGCCCTCTTCGCGCGCCTCGGCGCCGGGGAGAGGGTCGAGCGCACCGTGCTCGTCGCCGAGCTGGAGCGCATGCTCGGGATGGTGCGGACGACCGCGGTCGCGTTCGACGACGCGGTCGTCCTCGTCCGCCGACGGACGGCGCTCGAGGTGCCGGCAGGCTCGCGCGGGCCCGACCTCTACGCGAGCCACACGCTCCCCGACGGCGCTGCCCTCCTCCACACGACGTGGACGATCGCGCAGCGTCACGACCTCTTCGCGGTCCTCGCAGGCTCCCACGAGGAGTGGCTCGCGGAGCACGACGACGCGCGCGGGATCCCCGTCCTCCGCGCCTCCCAACTGGACATCGCGCGCGCCGCCAGCTCGTACGACGACGCGCTCTACCTGCTCGGCGCCGACATCACGTGGATGCCCGTCACGTACGGCGCTTGTTCGCGATCCCGAGCACCGTGAGCGGCTCGTCACAGCGGTGCATCTCGAGCACGTCGCCGATCTCGACGTCGTGCGCGAGCTGGTGGCCGTCCATGAAGACCTTCGCCTCGCGCATCTTGCTTCGGAGCTCGAGGACGGAGCTCTCGTCGACGAGGCCGCGCGCGAAGCGGATGCGCCCGCCCGCCGGGGTGTAGGGCTCGCGGACGACGTACTGGATCTTCTGCGACGAGAGCGGCAGCACCCTTCCCCCGGCGCTCCTCTGCGCGGCCGTGGAGCCTGCCGCCGGTCCGACCCAGAGCCCGCTCGAGCGCTGGTTCTCCTCGTGGACCGTCCGCCGACCGCCGTGGATCTTGAGGATGTAGCGGGACGTCGCCGCCGGCGAGGGGTGACAGAAGAGCGCCTCGTTCAGCACGCGGCCGTGGAGCTTCTTGCCGTTGAGGTCGACACGCATGCGCGCGAGCTCGACGTCGCGGAGCTCACCGCGGAGGGCGCGTTCGATCATGAGCCGCGCCTCGCCTTTCACTGCGCCGCAGAAGAAGCCGACGGAAGAGCCCGGCGCGCTGTTGACGCCCAGCAGCGGGCAGCCCCGGCCGAGCTGGTGCGACGCCGAGAGGAGGGTGCCGTCGCCGCCGACCGTCACGACGAGGTCCACCCGCGGCGAGATGCGCGCCCGAGGGCCGCCGCGCGAGACGATCTCCGCCCCGATCGCGGAGAGCGCCGCTTCCACCTCGCGGACCGTCTCTTCGTGCGCTTCGTGGGACGGACGGATGCTCCGCACCGTCGGGTCTCCGCGGCGGAGGAGCTTCTCCACGCGGAGGTCGCGCACTTCCATGACGAACTTGCGATAGCTCGTGCGCTTCACGACGAGCGCGACGCGCGGACGCCTGACGTGCTTCGCCGCGCTCATGCGTGCGCTCGGCCGCCGGGCGCGGCGAGATCGGCGAGGCGGCGGAGGGCGAGCTCCGTCTTGGCGTCACGGACGATGCCGTCGCGGCACGCGGCGAGCGCGTCCTCGAGGGGGAGGTGGATGATCGCCGCGTCCTCCTCGAGGGGGGACCCGTCGCCCGTGGGCTCGGTGCGCGCCGCCTCGTCCACTTCGACGTGGAAGAAGTGATGGACCTCGCCGATGAACGCCGGCGCGGGGGCCGTCCAGCTCCCGAGCGGCACGAGCGAGGACGCGCTCACCGCGAACCCCAGCTCTTCGGCGAGCTCGCGGGCGCCCGCCTCGACCGCGCTCTCTCCGGGCTCGATGAGCCCGGCCGCGACCTCCCAGAGGACGCCCGAGCTCGTGGGCTCGGTCGTCCGCAGGGCGAGCGGAGGACGCAGGCACGTCCGCACCCACACGTGGGTGCGGCCGTCCGGGGCGCGGTGGTGCGCCACGATCACGCACGCGTCGAGCGCTCGGCGATCGAGGACGTCGTAGGCGAGGGGAGCGCTCGGCGCCTTCCCCTCGTGGACGACGACCACGTCGAGCCGACGGACGTGGAGGAATCCGTCGCGGTGCGCGACGCGCTCGCGCGTCACCTCGAGCTCGACCTTCGGCAGCTCTGGCAAGCCCGACACGCGCGATCCTGTCGTCACGGCGCCGCATGCTAGGCCGGATCTCGGTACGGTCGGGGAACGAAATGGGAATGATCCGGCGCGTCTGGTGCGTAGTCCTCCGCGGAGGCGACCGACCGGCGCTCCGGGATCCCTGCTACGATGTGAGCGCAAGGCGTCCGAGCGTGAACCCAAGAGGGAACTTCGTCACGCTTCATACGTCCGAGCCGAAGACGTGAAGGATTTGGAGACCCGTGCCCCGATGACCACCTCCGAAGGCGAGGGGCCTCAGCCCCCCGAGCCCGTGCGCCTCGGCGCGATCGAGGAGCCGGCGCGCCGCGCAGAGCGGCGCCTCCGCCTGCAGCGCGCCATCGTCTGGGGCGCTCGGGCGCTGGCGACGGGCCTCGTGCTCGCGGCGGTGGTCCTCGTCCTGCGGAAGACCGGCCTCGCGTCGGAGCGGTTCGGGCGGATCGCGCTCGGGCTCCTCGGAGCGCAGGTCGCCGTCGTCGCCGCCGTCGCCTACGCGCGACGGCTCCCACGGCGCGCCGGTGCGGTCGCGCTCGACCGTCATCACGGGCTCAGCGACCGTCTCTCGAGCGCCCTCTCGTTCGGGGAGCTGCCGGCCGAGGAGCGCACGCCGTTCATGGTCGCGGCGATGGAGGACGCCGTCGCCCACGCCGGCGCGGTGGATCCGCGCTCCGCGGTCCCCATGCCGGCCCCGCGCGAGTGGCCCTTCCTCGCCGGGATGAGCGTCGTCCTCGTCGCGCTCGCCCTCTTCGAGATCCGCCGCCACGAGCCCGTCCTCCTCGCGAAGACGATCGACGCAGTCGACGTCACGCAGGACGATCTCGACGCGATGCGGGAGTTCCTCCGCGAGGTCGACCAGCGCCTCCAGACCGACGAGGCCAAGAGCGCGACGCAGGAGTTCAACCAGCTCATCGAGGACCTCGCCCAGAAGCGGCTCGATCGCACGGAGGCCTTCCGCCGGATGCAGCAGCTCGAGGACAAGCTGCTCGAGGGCAAGGAAGCCGACGCCAAGGCGCTCGAGGAAGCGCTCAAGAAGATGGGCGAGGAGCTCAAGAAGTCCGAGATGAGCAAGCCCACCGGGGAGGCGCTCGAGACCAAGAACCTCGCCGAGGCCGAGAAGGCGATGAAGGAGCTCGCCAAGAAGCTCCGCGAGCAGGGCGGCGCGGCGGACAAGGCGCAGCTCGAGAAGCTCCGCGAGGCCCTGAAGAAGGCGGGCGAGGAGCAGTCGAAGCGCGCCGAGAAGCTCGCCGAGCGACGCGAGGAGCTGAAGGACCAGCTCCTCAAGCAGAAGCAGAGGATGCCGGACGGCGGGGCGAGCGAGCAGGAGAAGAGCCTCCTCCAGAAGAAGGAGCGCGAGCTCGAGCGCCTCGAGCGCGAGAAGGAGCAGCAGGAGAGCGCGCAGCGTCAGCTCGACAAGCTCGATCGCGAGCTCTCGAAGGCGGCCGAGGACCTCCTGAAGGACCTCAACATGTCCGCGCAGGATCTCGACCAGGCCGCCGAGGACATCAACCGGATGGCCAAGCAGGAGATGACGCAGGAGGAGAAGGAGCAGCTCCGGCAGAAGCTCCAGGAGCTCCGCGAGATGCTCCGGCAACAGTCGCAGGGCGGCCAGGGGCAGATGCAGCGGCTCCGCGTCTTCCAGAAGAAGGCGCAGGGGCAGGGCGGCCAGCAGGGGCAGGGCGGCCAGCAGGGGCAGGGCGGCCAGCAGCAGGGCGACGGCCAGGGCCAGCAGGCGGGGGGGCAGCAAGGACAGGGCGGGCAGCAAGGGCAGGGGCAGCAGGGGCAGGGCCAAGGCCAGCAGGGGCAGGGCGGCCAGCAGGGGCAGGGCCAAGGGCAGCAGGCCGGCAACGGCCAGGGCCAAGGCCAAGGCCAGGGGCAGGGCGGCAAGGGCGGCGAGACCTGGATCCTCGGGCCGAACGGCGAGAAGCTCCTCATGATCACGAAGGGCCAGGGCCAGGGCGGCCAGGGGCAGGGTCAGGGGGGCCAGGGCGGGCAAGGCGATCAGAAGGGGCCGGGCTGGGGCACCGGTCACGACGCGAACGTCCAGGGCAAGAACCCCTCGAACCTGAAGAGCGGCACACAGGACACGCAGGTCGCCGGCAACGACACGGGCCAGGGCGGCTCGCGCAGCGAGGTCATCCTCGGCGCGGCGGAGCGCGGGTTCGCCTCGCGCGGCTACCAGAAGGTCTTCCGCGAGTACCACACGGTCGCGGAGGAGGCCCTGAACAAGGACGAGATCCCCGGCGGCTACCGCTTCTACGTGCGCCGGTACTTCCAGCTGATCCGCCCGCGCGAAGAAGGCGGCGGCGCGCCGGCGCCCGCATCCGAGCCGGCGGCGCCCTGAGTCGACAGGTTTCTTCCCACAGAACGGAGCGAGTAGAAGGATGAGCGAGCAGGATGCCGGCGCGGTGCGCGCCGAGGTCGATCAGTTCCGGGCCTCGATCGCGACCCTGAAGGGCGAGATCGCGAAGACGATCGTCGGCAACGACACGGTCGTCGACGGCGTGCTCATGTGCCTCCTCGCCGGCGGCCACGCGCTCCTCGAAGGCGTCCCCGGCCTCGGCAAGACGATGCTCGTCCGCACGCTCTCGGAGGCGCTCTCGCTCTCCTTCTCCCGCGTGCAGTTCACGCCGGACCTCATGCCCGCGGACATCCTCGGCACGACGGTCATCGACGACTCGCAGGCGGGCGGGAAGGTGTTCGAGTTCCGGAAGGGGCCGATCTTCGCGCACATCGTGCTCGCGGACGAGATCAACCGCGCCACGCCGAAGACGCAGTCGGCGCTCCTCGAGGCGATGCAGGAGCACCGCGTCTCCGTCGGGAAGCGCACGTACACGCTCGACGAGCCGTTCGTCGTCCTCGCGACCCAGAACCCGCTCGAGATGGAGGGCACGTACCCGCTCCCGGAGGCGCAGCTCGATCGCTTCTTCATGAAGCTCCACGTCCCGTTCCCGAACCGGGACGAGCTCCACTCGATCCTCGACCGAACGACGGGCGAGGCCGCGGGCCAGCGCTCGGCCGTCCTCCACCGCGAAGACATCCTCCGGATGCAGGCGCTCGTGCGCCGCGTGCCGGTCGCGCGCCACGTGCAGGACTACGCGATCCGGGTCATCCAGGCGACGCACCCCGACGGGCCGGACGCGCCCGACACCTGCAAGCGCTTCGTGCGCTTCGGCGCGAGCCCGCGCGGCGCGCAGGCGACGCTCCTCGCCGCGAAGATCCGCGCGCTCTTCGAGGGCCGCTTCGCCGCGAGCATCGACGACGTTCGCGCCGTCGTGCACGCGGCGCTCCGCCACCGAGTCCTCCTCAACTTCGAGGGCGAGGCCGAGGGCATGAAGACCGACCAGGTCCTCGACGCGATCCTGAAGGCGCTCCCCGAGACGAAGGCCGGCGGACGCGCGGAGGCGCAGGTTGGGCTTTCTTGACACCGTCCTGGGTCGGAAGCCCTCCCAGGGACCCTCGGAAGGCTCGGACGACCTCTTCGACGACGACTTCCAGCGGAAGCTCGACTACCTCGCGCTCGTCTCGAAGCGCGCGTTCGCCGGGCGCATGCGCGCGGAGCGTCGGACGAAGAAGAGCGGCTCGGGCGTCGAGTTCGCCGATCACCGGGACTACCAGCCGGGCGACGACTTTCGCTACCTCGACTGGAACGTCTACCAGCGCTTCGACCGCCTCCTCCTCCGCCTCTACGAAGAGGAAGAGGACCTCGCCATCTACTTCATCGTCGACGCGAGCTCGTCGATGTCGTTCGGCAACGCCAAGAAGCTGAGGTACGCGAAGAAGGTCGCTGCTGCGCTCGCCTACGTGGGCCTCGCGAACCTCGATCGCGTGAGCATCGTCTCCACCGCCGACAAGGTGATGGAGCGCATGCCGGCGACGCGCGGCAAGCAGCGCATCTTCAAGGTGTTCCGCTTCCTCCGCGAGCTCGACGCCGAGGGGCAGACGTCGCTCGAGGACGCGCTCAAGGGCTTCGTCGCGCAGAACAAGCGGCGCGGCCTCGCCGTCCTCATCTCCGACCTCTACGACCCGCATGGCTTCGAGCGCGGGATCAACGTGCTCCGGTACAACAAGTTCGACCCGTTCGTCGTCCACGTGGTCGACGAGGAGGAGGCGAAGCCCAAGCTCGCGGGCGACGTGCTCGTCTACGACTGCGAGACCGGCGACGAGCGCGAGGTGACGGTGACGGCCAAGGTCCTCGAGCGCTTCGAGGAGGCCTACCGCGAGTACCTCGCCGAGATCGATCGCTTCTGCACCTCGAAGCAGGTGCCCTACATTCGCGCGGACGTCGCCGTACCCTTCGACGAGCTCATCCTCCGCGTCTTCCGGCGCGGCGGCTTCCTCCGCTGATCATCCACCATGCTCCTCGCCGGTCTCACGCTCGGACAGCTCGCTGCGATCTTCGGCGCCGCCGCCGTGTTCGCGACGGCGCTCTACATCCTGAAGCTCCGGCGGCGGACGGTCGCGGTCCCGTTCTCGCAGCTGTGGGCGCGCATCCTCCGCGACAAGGAGGCCACGAGCCTCTTCTCGCGGCTGAAGCGGCTCCTCTCGCTCCTCCTCCAGCTCGCGCTCCTCGCGCTCCTCGCGCTCGCGCTCGGGGATCCGCGCGCGCAAGCCGCCTTCCTCGAGGGCCGGAACCTCGTCGTGCTCGTCGACGCGAGCGCGTCGATGCAGGCGACCGACGTGACGGGCGCGAAGAACCGGATGGAGGCCGGGAAGGAGGAGGTCAAGAAGGTGATCCGCGGGCTCGGCGGCTCCGATCGGATGCTCATCGCGCAGATGGACGCCGCGGTGACGCCCCTCGGGCCCATGTCGAGCGACACGTCCGAGCTCGAGCGCGGGCTCGACAAGCTCCGCGCGACGGACGCGCGCGCCGATTTTCCGCGCTCACTCCGCTTCGCGATCGACGCGCTCCGCGGCGTGAAGAACGCCGAGATCGTCATCGTGTCCGACGGTCGCCTCGGCGAGGCCGTCGACGCGTCCGGCAAGGTGAAGGTGCCCGAGGACGTGAAGCTCACCTATGTGCCCGTCGGCGGCGGCACGCGGAACGTGGGGATCACGCAGTTCTCGGTGCGGCGCTACCCGCTCGACAAGAGCCGGTACGAGGTGATGCTCGAGGTGACGAACACGGGGCCGGAGACGGAGGACATCGAGCTCTCGCTCCTCGGCGACCAGAACCTCGTCGACCTCACCAAGCTCCGGCTGAAGCCGGGCGAGCGCCTCCCGCGCTTCTACCCGAACCTCTCCGGCGCGAGCCGAACCCTCGAGGCGAAGCTCCAGCCGCTCGGCGGGAGCAAGGACGACCTCCCCGCCGACGACCGCGCCTACGCGCTCCTCCCGGAGCGGCGGCGCGCGAAGGTGCTCGTCGTGACGCCGGGCAACACCTACCTCGAGGCGGCGCTCCTCCTCGACGAGTACCTCGACGTCCAGCTCGTCTCCCCGAAGGAGTACGTCGACAAGAGCGCGTCGCTGAAGGCGGACGTCATCATCTTCGACGGCGCGACGCCGGCCGATGCGCCGCGCGCGCACGCGATCTACCTCGACCCGCGCGGCCCGGGATCGCCCGTGAAGGTCGAGGGTGACCTCGTCCAGCCGGGCTTCGATCGCATCGACCGAAAGCACCCCATCGTGCGGTGGACCGCGCTCGACGACGTGAACATTGCCCGCGGCCGGAAGCTCGCGCCGCAGCCGGGCGACAAGATCGTCGGCGCGAGCGAGCAGGGGCCCATCCTCGTGACGGGACAGCGCGGCGGCTACAAGTTCGTGGCGATGGGCTTCGACACCCGCGACAGTGATCTCCCGCTCCGCGTGGCGTGGCCGCTCCTGCTCCTGAACAGCATCAACTTCTTCACCGACGAGGACGCGCAGTACATCTCGAGCTTCCGCACGGGAGACGTGTGGCGCGTGCCGGTCGTGTCCGCGACCGGGCAGGCGAAGCTCGAGGAGCCGGGCGGCGGCTCGCTCGTCGTCCCCGTCCACGAGGGTCGCGCGGTCTATCTCGGCGACCGCGCCGGGTTCTACAAGGTCACGGGCGGCGAGGGGAGCGATCCGAACGCGCCGGCTGGCATCGCCGCGCAGGGCGGGCCCGCCGCGGGCGTCACCGCGTTCGCGGCGAACCTCCTCGATCAGGAGGAGAGCGCGATCACGCCGGCGCCCGAGCTCGTCGTCGACGGGAAGAAGGCGGGGGCGCTCGGGGGCTTCCAGATCGGCGTCCGCCGCGAGATCTGGATCTACCTGCTCCTCGCGGCCGTGATCCTGACGGCGATCGAGTGGCTCACGTACCACAAGAGGATCACCGTATGACCGAAGGGAATCCTGTGGGATGAGCCGCGCTCGGATCCTCCTCGCGCTCGTGGGCGCGGCGCTCGTGGGCGCCGCCTGGGGCCTCCTCCGGCGCTTCATGCCGTGGATCTCACCCGAGCTGTTCCTCACCGGGCTCCTCGGCGTCGGCTGCGCCGTCGTCCTCGCGCGCGCGGCCATCGAGCTCGGGATGGGCGTGGCCCGGCGTCGCGAGGTCGACCGCGCGAAAATCGTCTTCGGCGTGCTCGGCGCCGTCGTCGGCCTCGTCGGCGTGTGGCTCTACTGGCGGTCGGTGCTCCACCCCGGGGCGGCGACGCTCGCGTGGAAGCGAGACGGCACGGACTACGAGCTCCTCTCGCCGAAGATGCTCGGCATCGCGCTGCTCTCGCCGTTCTTCTTCTGGATGATCGGTCGGAGCCTCGCCGATCTCCCGCTCCCGCAGCGCATCCTCTCCGTCGCGCTCCGCGTCGCCTTCGTCGTCCTCCTCGCGCTCGGTCTCTCGCGCCTCGCCCGCACGGCGACGACGCAGAAGGTCTGCACGGTGTACCTCGTCGACGTCTCGGAGTCGGTCCCCGACGCGGCGATCGAGGACGCGCGCGCCGAGATCGCGAAGGGCCTCGCCGAAAAGCCCGAGGACGCCCTGGTCCGCGTCATCACCTTCGCGAAGAGGCCGCGCGTCGTCCCCCTCGCCGACGACGCGAAGGAGGTGCCCGCGCTCGAGCGCCACGACGTCGCGAGCGAGAAGGCGAAGCCAGGGGAGAGGACGGGGCTCGGTGCCGGCACCGACATCGCGAGCGCGATGCAGCTCGCCTACGGCCTCTACCCGGCGGGTTACCTCCGCCGCGCCGTGGTGTACTCCGACGGCGTCCAGACGGAGGGCGACGCCCTCGCGGAGGCGAACCGCGCGCGGGACTTCGGGGTGAAGGTCTACACGGCGCCCTATCACCGTCCCGTGCCCGGAGAGGTCGCGCTCCGCGATCTCCGCGTGCCGGACAAGGTCCGCGTCGGAGAGCCCTTCAACCTCCACGCGAACATCTTCTCGAGCCGCCCTCAGAAGGTGAAGGCGACGCTGAAGCAGGGCGAGGCGATCAACGGCCTCGACGGCATCCGGACGCTCGATCTCCGCGCCGGTGACAACGACGTCACGTGGAAGAGCGTCGTCCGCGTCGCGGGCGAGGTGACGTACGCCCTCGACCTCGCGGAGATCCCCGAGGACCGCTTCAAGGAGAACAACCGCTTCGCCGTCAGCGTCGCGGTGCCCGGGCGTCCCGCGGTCCTCTACGTCGAGGGGAACACGTCGCGCGCGAGCTACCTCGCCTCGGCGCTCACGGCGCAGGAGCTCGAGGTCGACGTCCGCGGTCCGCGCGAGCTCCCGTCGTCGATCCGCGAGCTCGAGCGCTACGACTTCGTCATCCTCTCCGACGCGCCCGCCGAGGCGGTGTCGCTCACGCAGCAGGACGCGATCGAGAGCTACGTCCGCGACCTCGGCGGCGGCTTCCTCTTCGCCGGCGGCGAGGCGGGTTACGGGCTCGGCGGCTGGTACCACACGACCGTCGAGCGGATCCTTCCCGTCCGGATGGACTCCGAGAAGAAGCGGGACGAGCCGCAGGTCGCGATGGTGCTCGTCATCGACCGCTCCGGCTCGATGAGCGGCCTCCCGATGGAGATGGCGAAGGCGGCCGCGAAGGCGACCGCGGACACGCTCTCGTCCGACGATCTGCTCGAGGTGGTCGCCTTCGACTCGTCCCCTACGCGCGTCGTGCGGATGACGGCGGCGAAGCACCGGGCGCGCATCCAGAACGACATCGCGCGCATCCAGCCGGGGGGCGGCACGGAGATCTTCAGCGCGCTCGACGCGGCGTACCAGTCACTCACCGTGACGCGCGCGCGTCGCAAGCACGTCATCCTCCTCACGGACGGGCAGGCGCCCAAGAACGGCATCCGCGATCTCGCGCAGGCGATGGCGGCGGAGGGAATCACCGTCTCGACGGTCGGTCTGGGCTCCGGCGTCGACGAGTCCCTCCTCCGGAACGACATCTCCGAGCCCGGCGGTGGCCGCTTCTACCGCGTGGCCGATCCGCAGCAGCTCCCGCGCGTCTTCACGCGCGAGACCGAGATGGTCAGCCGGAACTCGGCGGTGGAGGAGTACTTCCAGGTCCGCGTCGCTGCGCCCGCCGACTTCATGCGCGGGATCGATTTCGCGAGCTCGCCGTTCCTCCACGGCTACGTCGCGACGAAGATGAAGCCACCGCCGGCGCAGGAGCTCCTCTCGAGCGAGGTCGGCGAGCCGATCCTCGCGCGCTGGCACGTGGGGCTCGGGTGGTCGCTCGCCTGGACGAGCGACGTGAAGAACCTCTGGGCCGTCGAGTGGCTCCGCTGGCCGGGGTACGGGCAGTTCTGGGGGCAGCTCGTGCGCGAGCACATGCGCCAGAAGAAGCGGCAGGTGTTCGACATGCGCGCCGAGATCGACGCCGCGACCGGGCACGTGAAGGCGTCCATCGACGCCATCGGCGGCGACGACCGCTTCCAGGACGGTCTCGACGCGAAGCTCACCGTCTCGGGCCCGCAGCCGAACGGCGAGACCAAGCGCATCCCGATGAAGCAGACCGCGCCGGGCCGCTACGAGTCGGACTTCCCGCTCGAGCGCTTCGGCAGCTACGTCCTCCACGCGAGCCTCGAGCGCGCGGCCGACGACGGGAAGGGGGCCGTGAAGATGGTGCAGGTGGCGGAGAGCTTCGGCCACGTCACGAACCCGTACCCGCGCGAGTTCCTCGCGCTCGCGCCGGACCTCGTCACGCTCGAGCGCGCGGCGCGGGTGACGGGCGGCAAGGTCGAGCCGACGGCGAGGGAGATCTTCGATCCCGCAGGCGAGACGATCCGCTACCACCAGGACCTCTGGTCTCGGTTCATCGGCGCGGCGATCGTCGTCTACCTGCTCGATCTGCTCGTCCGACGCGTCCGGATCTTCGATCGGAAGAAGACCGCGAAGCCGACGCGCTTCGCGCCGTCCGGTCGCGTTCGCGCGTAGGGAGCCCCATGTCGGCGCCGAAGGTCCGTCCGACGTTCGAGATCGCCTCCGCGCTCTCCGCCGGGCAGGTCGTCGCGCGCATGAAGGCGGGCCGCGGCCGGGTGGAGGGCTCGGTCGTCGCGACCTTCATCGGCGAGACGATCGAGCTCGTCCCGCACCCGTCGATCGCCCACGCGTGGTCCCCTCAGCTCACGCTGCGGCTCGTCGAGGCCGAAGGGGGGACGCTCATCCGCGGTCGCTTCGCGGCGCATCCACACGTCTGGAGCTTGTACCTGGCCGTCCACGTCCTCGGCGCGCTCGGGACCATCGGAGCAGCGGTCTTCGGCATCTCACAGAGCATCGCCGGAGAGGTACCGTGGGCGCTGTGGGCGCTGCCGATCGCGCCCGTGCTCGCCCTCCTCGTTTGGGCGTTCGCGTTCGTAGGCCAGGGGCTCGGCTTCGAGCAGATGTATGCGCTGCGCCGTTTCGTGGAGGAGTCGCTCGCCGCCGAGAGCGGTTCATCCGTGGCCCCGTAGACGAGGGCCCGAGCGCGGCGGCCGTCCGCGATGACGGACGCGGCGCGGCGTCGCGCGCGATTTCTGGGCAGGGATCGCGCATGCCCGGCTATAAGCATGCCCGCCGCAGCAGGGACGCAACCCCCGGCCTGCGGTGTGCATCCGAACCGGAATGGTCAGTGCCGTGAGCGCCGAGATCCAAAGCGAAACGCCTCTCGCGTCGTACGACGACCTCCTCTCGATCTTCCAGGAGTCCATCAAGCCCCGATCGCAGTTCCGGATCGGCGCGGAGATGGAGAAGTTCGGCGTCTTCGCCGACGGCAGGCCCGTCCCATACGACGGCGAGCGCGGCGTCCTCGCGCTCATGAAGGAGCTCTCGGCGACCAAGGGGTGGATCCCCGCGGAGGCGGAGACCGAGGGCGGTCCGCTCCTCGCGCTCCTCCGCGACGGCGCGAGCATCACCCTCGAGCCCGGCTCGCAGTTCGAGCTCTCGGGCGCGCCGCTCGTCCACAACCACCAGATCTGCGCCGAGCTCCGGGCGCACCTCGCCGAGCTGCGCCCGTTCTCCGAGCGCTTCGGCATCACGTGGCTCGGCCTCGGCTTCCATCCTTTCGCGCGGCGTGAAGACTTCGTGATGGTGCCGAAGCAGCGGTATCCCGTCATGCGCTCTTACCTGCCGACGCGCGGGTCGATGGCGCTCGACATGATGCTGCGTACGTCGACCGTTCAGGCGAACTACGACTACGACTCGGAGGCGGACGCGATGCGCAAGATGCGCGTCGGTCTCGCGCTCTCTCCCGTGACGACGGCGATGTTCGCGAACTCTCCGTTCGTCGAGGGGAAGCCCTTCGGCGGCAAGAGCTACCGCGCGAAGGTGTGGCTCGACGTCGACAACGACCGCTCGGGCCTCGTCCCCAACCTGTGGAAGAAGGACGCCGGCTTCCGCGACTACGTCGAGTGGGCGCTCGATGTCCCGATGTTCATGTTCAAGCGCGACGGGCTGAAGGTCGCGAACACCGGGCAGACGTTCCGGAGCTTCTTCAAGAGCGGCTTCCACGGCCACCACGCGACGGCGTCAGACTGGCAGACGCACCTCAACACGCTCTTCCCGGAGGTGCGCCTCAAGAAGACGATCGAGGTGCGCGGCGCCGACGCACAGGGAGCTCGGCTCGCCTGCGCGCTGCCCGCGCTCTACACGGGCATCTTCTACGACGACGAGGCGCTCGGCGAGGCCGAGGCCCTCACGGCGGACTTCACCTTCGACGAGGTCCAGGCGTCGCGGCAGCAGGTGTGGGAGCTGGGCCTCGGGACTCCGTTCCGTGGCGGCACGCTCGCGACGCTGGCGGAGAGGGTCGTCGCGATCGCCGAGGGTGGCCTCGAGCGCCGCAAGCAGCTCTCGGCCACCGGCAAGGACGAGCGGATCCATCTCACGCGGCTCCGGGAGCTCGTCGCCCGCGGCGAGACGCCGGCGGACGCGCTGCTCGACGGCATCGACAAGGTCGCGGAGCCGATCCGCGAGATCATCAAGCGCGCGGACCTCGGCACCGGGCTCTGATCCGAGGCGACGCCCGTCAACGCTGCGCGGCCTCGATGAAGGCGCGCACGAGGGTGAGGTCCTTCACGCCGGGCGAGCTCTCGACGCCGCTCGCGACGTCGACGCAGTAGGGGCGGACCTCGGCGACGGCGCGGGCGACGTTGTCGGGCGTGAGGCCGCCGGCGAGCGTGAGCTTCCGTTCGGTCGCGAGCGCGCGGACGAGCGCCCAGTCGAACGTCGTGCCGCTCCCGCCGAGGAGCCCCTCGACCTTCGCGTCGACGAGGAGGTGGTCGCCGGGGAACGTGCGCGCGCGGACGACGTCGGCCTCCGTCGCGATCCGCACGGCCTTGTACGCGTGAGGGAGGTGCGGCACGAGCGCGTCGGGCGGCTCGTCGCCGTGGAGCTGGAGACAGTCGAGGCCGCCGTCGCGGACGAGCTCACGGAGCGCGCGCTCGCTCATGTCGGCGACGACGCCGACGATGACGACCTTCGGGTCGACGTCGCGTGCAGCCGCGGCGATCGCCCGCGAGGTCGGGGCATCGACAGCGCGAGGGCTCGACGCCACGAAGTTGATGCCGATCGAGCTCGCCCCGAGCCGCACGCACTCCGCCGCCGTCCGAGGATCACGGAGCCCGCAGATCTTCACGTGCAGGCGCGACGACATCAGCCGTCCAGACCGAGCAGCTCCTTGACCTTCGCGATCACGATCGGAGCCTGGATGGGCTTCGTGATGTAGGCGTTCGCGCCGAGCGCGAGGGCGCGCTGGCGGTCCTCCTCCGCGCTCTCGGTCGTGATGATCACGATGGGCACGTCCTTGTGGACCGGGTCCGTCCGGACGCGCTTCACGAGCTTGAGACCATCCATGATCGGCATGTTGATGTCCGTCAGGATGATGTCGTACTTGCCGGCGGCGAGCTTCCGGAGGCCGTCGACGCCGTCGTCCGCCTCCGTCACCCGGAGCTGCTTCACGCGCGAGAGGGCGAAGACGAGGAGCTGCCGCATCATCGGCGAGTCCTCGACGACGAGGCAGTGGTACTCGGGGGCGGACGGCGGCCTGCTCACGACGGGGAGGGAACGTTACCTGTTTTCCGACCCGTGCGTCACGCGTGATCGAGCCAGGCGCGGAGCCCGTCGCCGAGCATCTTCGGGCACGCGCGGAGAGCCGCGAGATCGCGGCTCCCGGTGAGCAGCATGACGGCGCGGAGCTCGGCTTCGACGCCGGCGAGAAACGCGTGGGCGCCATCGCGCCCGCCCTTCGTGAGCGCCTTCAGGGCGCCGCGGGCGATGCCGGCGGCGTGCGCGCCGAGGGCGAGGCTCCGTGCGACGTCGAGGCCCGTCTGCACGCCGCCGGTCGCGATGATGGTCTCGAAGCCGACCGCGTCCATCGCGCCGACGCTCGCGGCGGTAGGGATCCCCCAGTCCCAGAGCGCCTCGCCGAGCGCGCGCGCGGGCTCGTCGTCCGCGGCGGCCGCCCGTCGCGTCTCGACCCCGACCCAGGAGGTGCCGCCGGCGCCGGAGACGTCCACGTGGCGGACCCCCGCCGCGACGAGGCGCACGCCGACGCTTCGCGAGAGGCCGCAGCCAGTCTCCTTCACCACGACGGGGACGGGCAGCTCCTCGCGGAGGCGCCGGATCGTCTCGAGCCCTCCCGTGAAATCGCGATCGCCGCCGGGCTGGACGAGCTCCATCGCGGGGTTCAGGTGGATGCAGAGCGCGTCGGCGCCGACGTTCGTGACGAGAGCGGCGACCTCCTTCGTCGTCATCTGCTTCGCCTGTACGACGCCGATGTTGCCGAGCACGAGGGTCGTCGGCGCGACGTCCCGTACGGCATAGGTCGACGTCGAGTCGCTGCGGACGTGCATCGCGCGCTGGCTCCCGAGCCCGAAGCCGTACCCCCTCTCCTCCGCGATGCGCGAGAGCTCGAGGTTGACGCGCGCGGCCTCCTCCGTTCCACCCGTCATGGCGGCGATCACGATGGGCGCGCGGAGGGTCTTGCCGAGGACGACCGAGGTCGTGTCGACGTCCCGCTCGTCGAGCTCCGGCAGCGCGTCGTGGACGAAGCGGACCTGCTCGAGAAGCGTCGTCTTCGTGCGGAAGGCGACGTCGTCGGTCGCGCAGAGCGCGAGGTGGTCCGCCTTGCGTTGACCGATGGTCGTCATGGCCCGCTCCCTGGATGTCGTGGGTGACCGCGTGGTTCCGGCCCGCCCCCACGATTCCTCTGACGCGGCGGGTCAGTAACGTCCAGTAACTTCAAAGAAAAGTGAAAGTGCCCGTAACTGCTCTACAAAATATCTTGAAGCGAGGTTGACGCCCGTCGGCCGTGCCCTTACACACCACGACGCGAGCCCGGGCTCCGGCATCGGAGTCCCGAGCGCGTGGAACGCCGGGTCTCCTCCGGAGCCGGTCGCGGATGGCACGCGACCGTTCGTCGGGCGGACACTGGCACGAGAGGCCCCTTCGAGTCCATGGATCGCAGCGCATGAGCCCAGGTTCGAGCTCCCGAGAACGTGAGGCCTTCCGGACGCTCCTCGAGGCGGTGCGGCGTCGTGTCGACGACCGTCTCCCGACGTGGCTCGCCCCCAAGGTCGAGGCCGCGAACGCGGTGAGCGCCGAGGTCGGCGCCGTCGCGGAGGCCGTCACGGCCCTCGCGCTCCGCGGCGGAAAGCGCATGCGTCCCGCGCTCCTCGCGGCCGCGTACGACGCCTTCGGCGGCGGTGACGTCGCCGCGGTCGAGCTCCCGATGGTGGCGATCGAGCTGCTCCAGGTCTACCTGCTCGTCCACGACGACTGGATGGATGACGACGACGTGCGGCGCGGCGGACCGACCGTCCACGTCGCGCTCCGCGCACGGTTCGGCTCGAAGTCGCTCGGCGACGCGGCCGCGATCCTCGCGGGAGATCTCGCGAGCGGCTTCGCCCAGGACGCGCTCTTCGCGACCCCGCTCCCGGCCGATCGCGTGCTCCGCGCCGCCCGCGCCTACGCGACACTCCAGGAGGAGGTCGTCTGCGGTCAGCTCGCCGAGATGCAGGCCGCGACCCTCGTGCGCTCGCCGGCGCCGACGGTCGAGACGATCCACGCGCTGAAGACGGCCAGCTACACGGTGACGGGCCCGCTCGCGATGGGCGCGCTGCTGGCCGGGGCGGACGACACCGCCGCGGCCCGGCTCGGGCGCTTCGGGCGCCCGCTCGGCGTCGCCTTCCAGCTCCGCGACGATCTCCTCGGGACGTTCGGGGATCCGTCGGCGACCGGCAAGCCCGTCGGCAACGACATCCGTCAGGGCAAGCGCACGGCGCTCGTCGCCGAGATGCGCGGCGACTCCAAGGCGGAGGCGCTGCTCGCCAAGGTCCTCGGCCGCACCGATGCGACGGACGCGGATGTCGCCGAGGTGGTCTGCGCGATGGAGACGACGGGGGCGCGCGCGCGCGTCGAGGCGCGGGTGAACGAGCTCGTCGAAGAGGCTCGCCGTGGCCTCCAAGCCCTCGCGCTGCCGGACGGCCCCGCGCGCGACGCGCTCTACGGAGCCGCGTGGGCTCTCGCCGCGAGGTCCACGTGAGCACGCGCGGGACGGCGAGCGGCAAGGTCATCCTCTTCGGCGAGCACGCCGTCGTCTACGGCGTCCCGGCGATCGCCGTCGGCATCGATCGCGGCGCGTGGGCTCTCGCCGCGCCGAGCGACGACGCTTCGGCGCCGAGCACGCTCGTCGCGCGCGGCTGGAACATCCGAGTCACCGAGGCGGAGGCCGAGCAGGTCCCGCTCGCGCGCGCGCTCCGCGATCTCCTCGCCGTGACACGCGCCGCGGTCCCCGAGGGGAGGATCCCACCGTCGGTCATGATCGAGGCCGAGGCGGATCTGCCGCCTGGGGGCGGTCTCGGCTGCTCGGCGGCGCTCGGCGTAGCCGTCGCGCGTGCGCTCGACGCGACGGCCTCCGCCGAGGTCATCGCCGAGCGGGTCATGGTGTGGGAGCGGGTCTGGCACGGCAACCCGTCGGGCGTCGACGCGGCCGTCGCGGCGATGGGCGGCTGCGTGCTCTTCGAGCGCGGCGTCGGGATCTCGCGGGTGTCGCTCGGGACGCCGCTGCGCTTGTGCGTCGGTCACAGCGGGCAGGCGTCGAGCACGAAGTCGATGGTCGAGGCCGTCGCCCGTCTCCGAACCCGTCGCCCGGAGATCGCGCAGAAGACGTTCGACGGCATCGAGAGCGTCGTGAAGAACGGAAAGCTCGCGCTCCAGGCCGGCGACCTCACCGCCGTCGGGCAGCTCCTGGATCTCAACCAGATGCTCCTCTCCGGCCTCTTCGTGTCGACGCCCGAGATCGAGCAGATGTGCGGGACGGCCCGCGCGGCCGGCGCGCTCGGCGCGAAGCTGACGGGCGCAGGCGGAGGCGGCTGCGTCGTGGCGCTCGTCCCGGGACAAGAGGTGAGCGAACGCGTGCTCGCCGCCTGGAAGGCGGAGGGCTTCGAAGCGTTCGCCGCGAGGGTGGAGACCGGCCACGGCGATCGTGAGCGCCACACGGGCGAGCGCCCTCCCGTGGAGGAGTCCGCCTGATGCGCTCCGTCACCGTCGTGTCGCACCCGAACATCGCGCTCGCCAAGTACTGGGGCAAGTGCAGCGGGGAGGGGAACGTCCCGGCCGTGCCGAGCCTGTCCGTCACGCTCGACGGGCTCGCGACGACGACGACGGTGACGTTCGACGAGGCGCTCACGTCCGACGAGCTCGTCCTCGGCGGCGCGGCCACGGACGGGCGGCCCCTCGCGCGGGCGAGCGAGATGCTCGATCGGGTCCGCGCGGCGTCCGGCACGACGGCGCGCGCTCGCGTCGTCTCGCACAACGACTTTCCGACCGCGAGCGGGCTCGCGTCGAGCGCGTCGGGCTTCGCCGCGCTGGCGCTCGCCAGCACCCGCGGGGCCGGCCTCGCCTGGACGC
>JALHPN010000103.1 GCA_022842465.1 Polyangiaceae bacterium
GAGCGCGACGCGGCGACGCCCGGCAGCGGCCTCGGGCTCGCCGTCGTGCGCGACGTCGCACGCCTCCACGGAGGTTCCGTGCGGATCGACGATCGCGTGGGGGGCGGCGCGGCGTTCGTGCTCGCCTTGCCGGTGGACCTGCGCGCACGCGGCGACGAAGCGCCTCCGTCGAGCGCACGAGGAGCGTCATGAGCGTCGCCGGCGTGCACGTCCTCCTCGTCGACGACCACCCGCAGGGCATCGAGGCCCTCGAGATGCGGCTCCGCTCGCTCGGCCACCGCACGAGCGTCGCGAACAACGGTGAGGTCGCCCTCGGCATCGTGGAGAAGGACAAGCCCGCCGTCGTCGTGCTCGACATCACGATGCCGGAGGTGAACGGCTATCAGGCCTGCCGGGCGATCAAGCGGCTCGACCCGTCGATCGTCGTCGTCATGCTCACCGCCAAGCGAGAGCCGGCCGATCGCTTCTGGGCGAAGCAGGCCGGCGCCGACGAGTTCCTGAACAAGCCGATCGACCCCGCCCTCGTGGTGCAGAGGATCACGACGCTCCTGGAGGGGCGTTGAACGCGACCACGATCGCAGCATGGGCCTCGGCGGCCCTCGTCCTCTCCGCGGTCGTGCCGACGGCGTGGGTGCTCGGGCGCGAGGCGCGCCGTCGCCGCGCGGCGAGGGTGGTCCTCGCCGAGGTCCTCGCCGCGCGGACGATGACGGCGGGCGCGGTCGACGTCGACGTCCTCGCCGCGGACCTGAAGAAGCGCTTCGACGCCCTCACCCTCGATCGCACGGTGGAGGAGCTGCTGAGATCGACGGACGAGGCCGCGCGCTCCGTCGGCGCGAAGCTCTTCGTGCGGCTCGGGCTCGTCGACCGCTACGGCAAGGTGCTCCGCGAGGCGAAGCGCTGGAGCGAGCGCACGCACGCCGCCGAGGTGCTCGGGATGGCGGGTGCGTCTCAGGCGGTGCCCGCGCTCGTCGCGGCCATGAACGACCGCTTCGAGGACGCGAGCACCGTGAAGGCTGCGGCGACGAAGGCGCTCGCGAGGCTCCGCGACGAGACGGCGATCCCGCTCCTCGTGGACGAGCTCGTGGTCCTCGACGAGGGGAGCGCGCGGAGTGTGGCGGAGGCGCTCGTCGCCTTCGGGACGCTCACCGTCGCGCCTCTCCTGGAGCTGCTCGCGAAGCCGGGCAACCCGACGGCTCGCGTCTGGGCGGCGCGCATCCTCGGGCGGATCGGGGACGCGCGCGCGACCGACGATCTCGTCACGCGCCTCCACGACCGCGACGATCTCCTGCGGATGGCGGCGGCCGAGGCGCTCGGGCTCGTCAAGGACGCGCGCGCGGTGCAGCCGCTCATCCGCGCGACGCTTCGCGATCCGGCGCCCCAGGTCCGCGCCCACGCGGCGGCCGCGGTGGCGGCCATCGAGGGGAGCCGCGCGATCGACGTGCTCGTCGCGGCGCTCGCCGACCCCGACTACGCGACGCGCCTCCGCGCGCTCGAGGCCTTCGAGGCGATCCGCGTCGAGGACACGTCCCACCTCGAGTCGGCGCTCCGCGACCCCAACCTCGAGGTGAGACGGCGCGCAGCGCTCGCGCTCGAGCGCGTGGGGTACCTCGATCGCAAGGTGCGCGAGCTCACCTCGGACGACGCGCGCACCAGCGAGCGCGCGTACGGTGCCGTCGCGGAGCTCGGCGCGGTGGGGCTCATGGACAGCGTCGTCGCGTACGTGCACCACGAGTCGTTCGAGGTCCGTGCGCTCGTCGCGCGCATCTGCGGAGAGCTCACGGCGACGCGCATCGCGCCGCTCCTGCGCGCGCGCCTCGACGACGACGCCTGGCCCGTGCGCGCCGCGATCGCGGAGGCGCTCGGCCGCTTGAAGGCGGACGAGACGGTCCCCGCGCTCGTGCCGCTGCTCGTCGATCCCGAGGAGCCCGTGCGCGAGGCGGCGGCCGAAGCGCTCGCGAGCTTCCCGCCGAAGGAGCTCGGCGCCCACATGGCCGCGCTCGCGGCGGCCTACGACCAAGGGAGCGTCGCCGTCCGCAAGCAGATGGTGCTCCTCGTCGGGCGGCTCGAGGACGCGAGCGGCGACGCGCTCCTCGTCCGCGCCAGCACGGACGCCAGCGACACGGTGCGCCTCCGGGCGGTGAGCGCGCTCGGTGACCGTCGCGGCGACGTCATGGTCGAGCCCCTCGTGGCGCGGCTGACGGACGCCTCGCTCGAGGTGAGGATGGCCGCCGTGGCGGCGCTCGGCAGCGCGGCGACGACCGAGGCGTTCGAGGGCCTGCTCAGCGCGCTCCTCGGCGCGGCCCCGGACGTGCGGGAGCGCATCTCGGACTCGCTCGCGCGAGGCGCCCGCGCGCAGCTCTTCGCGCGGCTCGCGGAGATCGAGAAGAGCAGCTCGGTCGACGTCCGGCTGGGCGTGGCCTGGACGCTCGGCAAGTGTCGCGACGTCGCGGGCGTGCCCACGCTCGCGCGGTTCTTGCGAGACCCGAACGCCGTCCTCCGCGCGAGCGCGGCCGGCGCGCTGGCGAAGATCGCGGATCCCAGCGCGAGGAGCGCGCTCCTCGAGGCGGCCGACGATCCGAACGGTCGCGTCCGGGCTGCCGTCGTGAACGCGCTCGGTCGCGCGCCGTCGCCGGAGGCGGGCATCGTCGCGGCGCTCGAACGACGCGTCCACGATCCGGACCTCTTCGTCCGCGACCGCGCCCTGGTCTCGCTCGCCTGCCTCTCGGGCGCCGAGCTCGCGCCACGCCTCGCGACGATGGGTAAGGACGTGGGCCTCCCGGCGCGCGTGGTCGCTGCTGCGCTCGTCGGAGGCGACGATGCGCTCGGCACCGTCCTCGACGAGCTCGCGAGGGACGGCACGCTCGAGGCCGTCCTGCGCTTCCTCGCGCACGAGGACGCGTCCGTGCGCGCGCGGTTCTTCGGCGCCGTGCACCTCGAAGATCCGTCGGCCGGAGCGCCGCTCGCAGAGGACGTCGGCGGCCTCGTCGGGCAGTACGAGGGCGTGCTCCGGACGAACCTCGACGCGACGGCGCGTCGCTTCGCCGTGCGCGCGCTCGCGCGGCTCCGCGGAGGTAGGAGCAGCGACGTCCTCGCCGATGCGCTCTCGTACGACCCGTCCGAGGAGGTCCGCGTCCAGGCGGCTTCTGCGCTCGCGCCGCGCGTCGACGATCCTGTCGCGCGGGCGGCCCTCGCGAAGGGAGTGGGGGATCCGAGCACGGAGGTCGCGTCGTCGTGCGTGCGGGCGCTCGCGCGCCGGGAGGAGCCGGAGATCGCCGTCGCGCTCGCGAAGCGACTCGGGGCCGGTGCCCCCGAGGTGCAGGCCCTCGTCGAGACGACCCTCGCCGACGTCCACCGCGGGGACCCTTGGCCCTTCCTCGACCGGATCATGGGCGCGGACGTCCCCGAGCTCCTCGTGCCCGCCGTGCGCGTCCTCGAGCGGATGGCGCATCCGGACACGCTCCCGCTCCTCGCCGAGCTCGCGAAGTCCGAAGCCGCGGTCGTGCGCGCCGCGACCGTGCGCGCCCTCGGCGCGCTGCCGGTCCGCGAGGCCGCCGACGTGGTCGACGGCATGGCGCAGGATCCGAGCGAGGAGGTCCGCCTCGCCGTTCTCGAGACGATCATCTGGAGCGGCGACTCGCTCCTCCGTGCGAACCCTCTCCGTCGCGATCCGTCCGTCCGCGTCCGCGTCGCTCTCGCGACGTCTCTCGATCGCTTCGAGGGCGCGGCGACGAAGTCCGCCCTGTCCCTCGTCGTCGCCCTCGCGTCCGACGCGTCTTCGCTCGTGCGCGCGTCGGCGCTCGTGACGATGATGGCGAGCCGGGACGAGGCGGGTCTCCGCGCGTTCGCGAAGGCGTGGGCTGAGGCCTCGCTCGACACGCGATTCGACGTTCGCACCGAGCCGCGCGGGCCGAGGGTGGAGGCTGGTCTCCTCCTCCGGCTCGCGAGCGAGACCGACGCGGAGGCGAGACGCGCAGCCGTGACGGCCATCGGAGCGCTCGGCGCTCCCGGGTTCGCGACGAGGCTCCTCCCGTCGCTGCGCGACCCGTCGCCGGAGGTCCGAGTCGCCGTGGTCCAGGCCCTGGCAGGGATGGACGAGCCCGAGGTGAGGACGCGGCTCGCGGAGATGCTGTCCGATCCCGACACGTCGGTGCGCGAGGTCGCGCGGCGATCCATGCTGCGCAGCGTGACATGAAGGTAGCTTCGCTCGTGACGGCGCTCGTCGCGACGCTCTCGGCGTGCGGACCGGCGGCCGTTCCAGGAGCGCGGGAGGCACCGCTCCCGCCGCCCGCCGCTGCTCGACGAACGGGCGCAGCCTTCCTCGACGGAGCGCTCCAGGCGTATCCGGAGACGGGCGCGCGCGGCCTGCTCGCCGTGACCGATCGCGCTTCGGGCCGCGTCGCGTCTTACGACAGCGCCCTCGTGGCCCTCGTGCTCGCGCGGCGCGGGGAACGTGAGAGAGCGGGCCGCGTCCTGGTCGGTCTCCGCGCGCTCCAGGCCGCGGACGGGTCGGTGCCGTTCTCCTTCGTCCTCCCAAGGCCGGACGGCGGAGTCCCCTACGTCCGCGCCGGTGCCGTCGCATGGGTCGGGTACGCCGCGGCGGAGTACCTCGATGCCGAGCGGGGCGGGACCGCGCGCGACGACGCGGTCGCGCTCGCGCGCGGAGCAGCCGACTACCTGCTCGCGCGTCAGGTCACGACCGCGGGCGATCCGCGAAGCGGCCTCGTCCGCGGCGGCGCGGGCACGCTGCGCTACGCCTTCGACGCGCGCGGACGCGTCGAGGAGATCATCGAGCCCGGCCTCGTCGAGTGGACGTCGACGGAGCACAACGTCGACGCGTACTTCTTCTTCCGCGCCCTCGCGCGCGTCACGGGGGAGGCCCGGTTCGCGGAGGCTGCGAGGACGATCGGTGCGGCCTTGCCCAGGCTGTGGCAAGCGTCCCAGGGCCAGCTCGCACGCGGCGTCGGAGCGAGCGGCGTCGACGCGGTCGCGACGCTCGACTGCGCGTCCTGGGGCGCCGTCTTCCTCGACGCGAACGGAGATCGCGACCGCGCGGACACGAGCGCCGCCGTCGCCGACGGCCGCTACGCCACGAAGGACCCGCGTACCGCGGTCTCCGGCCACAAGGCGCAGGCGCGCGGTCCGCTGGTCGAGTCCGCCGTCCTCCGCGAACGACTCGAGCTGCCGGCGCGCGACTGGTCCGATCTCGCGCTCGTGTGGCCGGAGGGGTCGGCAGGCGTCGCGTTCGCCGCCTGGCGCGCCGGGCGGAGCGCGCGAGCGAAGGAGATCCTCGACGCGCTCGAGCCGCTCCGCGACGCCGACGGGGCCCTCCCCACCGCGACCGTTCAAGTCCCCTTCGTGTTCGACACGCGACCGAGCGTCGCCGCGACGGCGTGGGTCGAGCTCCTGCGCTTCGAGCTCGGACGCGACCCCGCGAGGCCGACGTTGTGGGCGCCGTGAGCCGGCTCGATCCGCGCGTCTGGGTCGAGACGATCCGCGCGCACCCTCGCGTGGTCGCGGCGGCGGTCGTCGCGCTCGGCGTCGCGCTCGGTCCGTTCGTGGTGTGGCGGCTCCTACCCTCCCGCACCGTCGAGGTCGTCGTGGTCGACAAGACCGTGCCGTTCGAGAGGTACCGGGAGCACGCCGCGATCCCGTGGCTCCTCCACGCCGCCAAGATCCGGAAGAAGGACGGCGCGTTCCTCTCCCCCGAGACCGGCTACGTCGGCTTCGATCCGAGGACGCGGACCGGAAGCGACCTCACGGCGGCGCACCTCGAGGGGGCCGACGTGCTCGTCGTGGCCGACACCTACGGCGTCTACGTCGGGGACTACGAGAGACCCGGCGACGAGGCGGCGCTCGAGCGATCGCCCAAGATCTATGGCGGCATCTCGAGCGCCGAGGCGGAGGTCATCGACGGCTTCGCCGCCAAGGGGGGCCTCGTCCTCGCGGAGTTCAACACGTTCGCGTCGCCGACGGAGGACGCCGCGCGCGCGAGGATGGAGCGTCTCTTCGGCGTTCGCTGGACGAAGTGGGTCGCGCGCTACTGGCCCGACCTCGCAGATCCGCGCGAGGTCCCGAGGTGGGTCGGTCGCGTCTGGGAGCGCGTCACGGGCACGCCGTTCGACATGAAGGGAGGCGGCCTCGTCTTCGTCCGTGAGGACGAGGACATGGTCGTGCTCCTGGCCGGAGAGGACCTCGGCGACGACATCGTGAGCCAGGAACGGACGCCGGCGGGCGCTGCGTTCGATCTCCCGCAGCGCGGCGGCTTCTGGTTCTGGATGGACGTGCTCGAGCGAGACGACGCCGACGTCCTCTACGAGCACGTCGTCGGAGTCACGGCGAAGGGCGCGGCGAAGCTCGACGCGCACGCGCTACCGCGCCGCTTCCCAGCGATCACGAAGCGGCACGACGCCTGGTACTTCGCCGGCGACTTCGTCGACACGGCCGTCGATCTGGGGAACCCGGAGCGCGCCGGCGTCCTCACCTGGCGCGCGCGCATGAACGGCTTCGGCGCGGCGATGAGCGAGGACCGCTCGTTCTGGTCCTTCTACGCCCCGACGTTTCTCCGGATCGTCGGCTCCCGCGCGCATTGAGCGACGGGATGGACCGTGCGACCCTGACGGGCGATGCGCCTCCTCCTCGTCGGCACCAGCGCGAGCACGGCCGTCCTCATGGAGGCGGGCTCCGCGCTCGGGCAGGACCTCGTGGTGGGGCTGTCCGCCGAGAAGGCGCGTCGCGCGTCGGCGGGGGACGTCGTGGTCGTCGACGCCGACGCGAGCCCCGAGGCGCTCGACCTCGCTTGCTCGCTCGCGGCGTCGGTCGCCGTCCTCGTCGTCGGTTCGCGGCTCCGGCGCGAGGACGTGACGCGGCTCTTCCGCGCTGGCTGCCGCGACGTCCTCGAGGCACCGCTCCACAAGCGCGAGCTCATCCTTCGCCTCGGCGCCGTCGCCACCCGCAAGCTGCGCTTCGCGTGCATCGGCGGCGGGTCGGGGCTCTTCAGCGTGCTCACCGCGATGAAAGAGGTGCCACGCGTGCTCCTCACGTCGATCGTGACGATGTCCGACGACGGCGGGTCGTCGGGGCTCCTCCGCGCGAGCTTCGGCGTGCTGCCCCCCGGCGACGTCCGGCGAAGCCTCGTGGCGCTCTCCGACGCGCCGGAGGTGATGAACTACGTGATGCAGTACCGCTTCGACGCGTCGGGCGGCGGCCTCGGAGGTCACTCCCTCGGAAACCTGCTCCTCACCGCGCTCGCCGATCGGACCGGGGGTATGCAGAACGCGGTCAAGGCGCTTGGCGACGTCCTGAACGTCCAGGGGATCGTGAAGTGTGTGACGGAGAGCGCGACGACGCTCGTCGCCGAGCTCGAGGACGGTAACGTCGTCCGCGGGGAGTCTGCGATCGATCAGTGCCTCGAGCGATCGAGCGAGGTTCGCCTCCGGCGCGTCTGGCACGAGCCGGCGGCCGAGGCAGGGCCGGACGTCGTCGCGTCGATCCTCGGAGCGGACGTCGTCGTCATCGGGCCGGGGGACCTCTACACGAGCGTCCTCGCGAGCCTCGTCGTGCGCGGCGTCGCGGAGGCGGTCCGCGCGACGGACGCGAAGGTGGCCTACGTCTGCAACATGATGACGAAGCCTGGCGAGACGTCGGGCTACGACGTCGCCGATCACGTCGATGCGGTGGTCGACGCGCTCGGGAGCGACGTGCTCGACCACGTGCTCGTCTCGAGCACCGCGCTCGACGAGGACGCCGTCCGCGTCTACGCCGAGCGCGGACAGCACCCCGTCCGCGGGAGCACGCCGGAGGCCCTCGCCCGCGTCTCTCGCGCGAGGCTCGTGGCCGCCGACGTCGGCGACCGGGCCAAGCTCGTGCGCCACGATCCCCCGAAGCTCAGGGCCGAGCTCGTGGAGCTCCTCCGTGCGATCCGTCCGTCGATCACGGCCTGACGCGCGCCCCGTCGTCCGATCGGGGGACAGCGGGAGTCGAGCGGCGCGCCGCGGGCTGCGCTAGATCGAGCACGTGCATCCGCAGGGCCCGCCGCCGCCCCATGGCTACCCGCCCCACGGCCATCCGGGCTACCCGCCCCACGGCTACGCGCCCCACGGCTATGGGCCGCCGCCGCCGCCGCGTCCGCCGCCCGGGGTGTCGCCGCTCGTGATCGCGCTCCTCGTCCTCGGAGGCATGCTCGTCCTGGGCGGCGGCGCATGCGTCGTGCTGGGCGGGCTCGCCGTCCTCGGCGCGGCGAGCACCGTCGAGGAGTCCGGGCACGATCCCGCGTCGAGCTACACGTCCACGGCGCCCGTCGTGCCGCCGCCGACCCCGCTCTCCACCGCGCCGCCGCCGGACGAGCCTCCCTCGGAAGACAAGGGCGACAGGGGGCCCGAGGACGAGGACGACACGCGGCGGGCGCCGAACGGCGCCACGTCGAGCGGCGGCTCCGGCTCCGCCGTCAAGTGGTCGTGCAGCGCGTCGGGCTCGGTCCGCGTCTGTGGCTTCGCGAACGTCTGCTCGTACCAGTCGGTCTTCGGCACCGGGCTCGGCTCGGACCGCTTCACCGCGCAGCAGATGGCGAAGAACGCCTGCGAGGGGATGGCCCGCGCGAAGGGCGGCTCCACGGTGTGCAGCGTCTTCTGCTCCCCGCGCTCGTAGCCGCGGTACCCTCGAGGCGGTGACGCCACTCTCTTCGCGCGTGCTCGTCGTCGTCCTCCTCGGAGCGGCGTGCACCCCCAAGGATCAGGGCCCCTCCGCCGCGCCGTCGCACGTCACGCCGGCGATCGCGGACGCTGCGCCGGTCGCGGACGCTGGCGTCACCCTCGCGGCGGACGCTGGGGCCCCCACGATCGGTGAGCCGGGCGGCGTCGTCGCGAGCGAAGGAGCCCGCCTCACGGTCCCCGAGGGCGCGGTGCGGACGCCGTACGTCTACACGATCACCCGCGTGACGGGACCGGCCCTCGCCGACTGGCCGCGCGGCACGCACGAGGGGTTCGTGTTCGAGCCCGCCGGCAAGCGCTTTCGCGTCCCGGCCACGATCGAGCTCCCCCATCCGGACGGCGACGGTGAGGTGATGTGCCAGCCTTTCGCGGGCGAGCGCCTCACGGTCCCCTTCGATGCGACGCCGGCGAACCAGCCGTTCCGCTTCCACGTCGCCGAGCTACCCCGTCGCTGCGCCGTCTACACCCCGGAGCACGCGCGCGCGCTGAAGGCGGCGCGCGAGCGCGAGAGCGCGGCCGTCACGAAGCAGCTCTCGTCCTTCCGCTGGGAGGCGAAGGGACAGGTGTGCGATCCGCACCTGCTCGTCCGCGCGAACGCCGGCAAGGACCATCGCGAGCCCCCGGGAGAGGGCGGATGCCCCGCGGGCATGGCGCGCATCCCCGGCCGCTCGGGGCTGTGCATCGATCGCTGGGAGGCCCACCTCGTCGAGATCCTGGACGACGGCACCGAGCACACGTGGAGCCCATTCTTCAACCCCGGCGCCCTCCGCGTGCGGGCCAAGAGCGCCCCGAACGCGTACCCCCAGGGGTACGTGTCCCAGGTCCAGGCGGGGCGGGCCTGCGTCGCCAGCAAGAAGCGCCTGTGCAGGGACGACGAGTGGGTCGCGGCGTGCAAGGGGAGCAAGGGCCGCCAGTTTCCGTACGGCGACACCGAGAAGCGCGGGACCTGCAACGATCACCGCGACGCTCACCCGGCCGCCCAGTACCTCGAGTCGAAGGACCTCTCCGTCTTCACGAAGCTCGAGCACCCTTGCATCAGCCAGATCCCGGACACGCTCCTCCCCGCTGGCGCCAAGAAGGAGTGCGCTACGGAGGCCGGCGTCTTCGACATGGTCGGTAACCTCCACGAGTGGACCGCCGACCCGAGCGGTCACTTCCGCGGCGGCTACTATGTGGAGACGTGGCTGAACGGTCACGGCTGCGACTACGTCACGACACGTCACGCTCCCGTCTACTGGGACTACTCGATCGGATTCCGCTGCTGCGCGGACGCGGAGACCCCATGAAGCGCATCGTCTCTCTCTCCGCGCTCGTCGCGTCGACCGTCCTAGCCCTCCTTGGGGATGCGCGGAGGAGACCCCCGAGCAACCGGCCGACGTCGAGGTCCTCGAGGCGGGGAGCGCTCGCCCGGAGGAGGCGGGATCGGCCTCCGTGACGTTCCACGTCCCCGTCCCGCCGCTCGTCGTCGACACCACGCTCGTCACGAACCCGGGGAGCTTCGGGTTCGAGGTGACCGACGAGGGCGCGCCGGCGCTCGCCATCGCGAGCGTCGCGCTCTCCGGGCCGGACGCGGTGAAGATCGTGCTCAACCGCGCGCCTGCAGGTGCGGCGCGGCTCCGGTACGCACACACCGGGACCCTGAACGCCTCGTCCGGCCCGACGACGGGGCCTCGCGGGAACCTGCGTGACTCGGACGCGACGCCGTCCCGGAGCGGCGAGCCGCTCTACGACTGGTGCATCCACTTCGACGAGGCCTTGCCCTGAGCGGGGCCCGGGAGCTCGATCCCCCGGGCCCCGTCGACGACGAGCTCAGCTCTGCGCGGCGCCGTTCGTCGGCAGCGGCGGCGGCGCCTTGGGCAGCGTCGCCGTCGTCGAGGACGTCAGGTTGGAGCGGAGCTTCGTGCGGAGGACGTCGAGCTCGGGTGAGGCCGCCCTCTGCCGGAGCGTCTCCGGCCCCGACTCGAGGACGCCGGCGTCGAGCTTGTCGGAGAGGAGGAGCGCGAGGAGCGTCTCGAAGACGTTGCTCGTCGCCTGACCGCCCGCGCCGCCGCCCATGACGACCTTGGGCACCACGTCGACCTTCGCCTCCGCGATCGCGTCGGCGAAGCTCTTCATGACGCTCTGGGTCACCTGGAGCTTCGGTCCGCCGTAGGCGCGCACCTGCTCCTCGACCGCCATCGCCTCCGCGATGCCGATCCTCGCCGCGGTGTCGGCCTGCGCCTCGCCGAGCGCGCGGATCTTGGCCGCCTCCGCGTCCGCGAGCGTACGCATCTCGATGCCCTTCGCCTCGGCGAGCGTGCGCATCTGCGCGGCCTGTTGGACGCTCCGCTCGTACGCGGCGCGGCCCTGGTTCGACTCGACCGTGATGGCGAGCTCGCTCTCCGTGAGCGCCTTCTGCGCGCTCGCGCGCGCCATGGCCTCGCGGAGCTCGCGCTCCTTGCCGCTCGCCTTCTCCTGGCGGCCGTACGTCTCGATCTGCTCCTCCGCGATCTGACGCGCGCGGAGCTGCTCGAGGATCGTCGCGATGTGCTTGTCGCCGTCGCTCGCCGCAGGGGTGCCGATGAGCACCTCTTCGAGCTCGAGGTTGTAATGGGAGAAGCGGGCCTTCATCTCTTCGCTCGCGATCGCCTGGATGATGCTCCGCTCCTGGAGGAGCTGGATCAAGGTCCGGGTCTGACCGATGTTCTTGAAGTACGCGGCGACCATCGGATCGAGCGTCTGCTCGACGAGACGCTTCACGTCGCCGAACCGCTGCACGACGAGCGGCGCCTTCCGGTAGTCGATGTGGACGACCACGGAGAGGGGGAGCGAGGGCTCGAACGCGTCCTTCGTGATGAGGGACACCTCGGTGAGGTTCTCGTCGAACTTGTGGGAGCCGATGTCGCCCTTCGACCACTTCAGGATGAAGTTCGTCGTCGGGACCATGATGACCTTGCCGGCGTACGTGTTGAACGCGTACTTGCCGGGCAGGAGCGGGTCGCTCCACACGCCGCGCTCGCCGACGCCGACGAGCTCGCCGTGCTTGTACTCGATGCCCGAGACGTCGTGGCCGCGCGTGCCCGTGTAGGAGACGACGACGCCGACGTGACCGACCTCGACGACCGTCTTCGGGATCATCTCGATCGTCGCGAAGAGGCGGTTGACGTAGTACGTCCCCTCGACGAGGACCTGGAGCTGTCGGCCACGCGCGCCGCCGGCCGCGAGGAACGCCTCCTCCTGGAAGTTGTTGTGGTAGGTGCGCGCGTCGAGCGGATCGTCGCCGACGACGGGGGCGATGATCTGACCCTGCGGGAGCGACGGGCCGTCGTGCACGGTGATGACGCCGATGTGGTCCTCGACGCCCTTGATCACGACGGGCGAGAAGCCGCCCCGCTCCAGGAGCGTGCGCCCCATCTGCTGGAAGACGGCGTCCTCCTCGCGCGAGAGGGCGAGGTAGAAGAGCTTCCCCTCGGTGACGACGAGGAACTGCGCGAGGTTGATCGCGTACGTGCCTTCACGGAGCAGCATGCGCTGGGGGCCGCGCTGGCCGCCGGCGGCGAGGAACTGCCGCACGTCCTGGAAGTGCGACGAGACCACGCTCGACGCGAGGGTCTGCGTCGCGGAGAGCGGGCGTCCGTCACGCGCGAAGACGTAGCCGATCCTCCCCTGCGGGATCGTCACGAGCGGCAGCTTGTGCACGCGGTACTGGAAGGGGGGCAGCCAGTGGACGCCGCCACGCAGGACGTCCGGTTGATAGCCCGCTTCTCCCTCCAGCGCGATGAAGCCGCTCTTGACGGAGCCTCGCGGGCTCCAGCGCTTCTCGACGACGCCGAGGCGATCGTTGGGGATGATGCGTACGCCTGCGAACAGGTAGAGCGCGATGGCGCCGAGGAGCGCGAGACCGACGAGGACCACGAGAGATGTGGCCATGGAGAAACCAGCCTTTCCGAGGGGTGATGGGTACGGCGAAAACACGAAGGCCCTGCTCGTGCGTCCGCGTCTCTCGGTCGAGAGAGCGCGTCGTCACGAAGAGGGCCTTCGGGTTTCCTTGTGGAGTACCGGGCGTCGACGAGCGCGGGGCGGGTCGATGCGCCGGAGTCGTGTGTGAAGATGGGCCTCCGTCGGAAGCCCGACAAGGGCCCCGCGAACCGATTTTCGCGCCGCGATGTCGGATCAGCCGTCAGCGACGCTTCGCGAGCGGGAGGACGGCCGTCTGGGACACCCATCCGTCGAGGGTGCCCGCGCGGATGTGGCTGAAGCCGCCTTCCTCCTCCACGAGCGTGACGCGCGCGCCCTCCGCGAGCGGATCGCGGCCGCCGACGACGATCTTCCGCGCATCGAGGAGGCGCGTTCCGGGGCTGACGACGACCGCCTCGCGAACGTGGAGACGGACGTCGCGCGCGCCGCTCGCGAGGAGCGCGAAGGCGACGAGCGCGGCGCCCGCGATCCCGATCGTCGTGTTCGCGGCGACCTTCGCGCGGCCGAGCGACGCGCGGGCGCGCGCGAGGATCGCAATGGAGAGGACGAGCGAGGCGACGGCGGCGAGCGCGGCCCACGTGTTCTCGGACGCGAGCTCGACGAGCGCGCGGCCGAGCGACGCGCCGATCGCGAGCTCCGCGCTCTCGCCGGCGCGCGCGCGGCGCCGCGCGATCTCCGTTCGGATCGAGCCGAGCGCGCGCTTCGCGTCGTCGTCGAGGTCACCGTCGCGCGACAGCTCGCGCGCCTCCTCGAAGCCGTGGACGGCGCGTCCGAGATCGCCAGGCTGCGCCGCGCTCGTGCGGGCCCGGGACGCATAGGCGATCCCGCGGTCGAAGCTGACGACCGCGTCGACGACGCCGCGGTCCCCGAGCGCTTCGAGCTTCGCCACCGCGTCTCCCAGGCGCTCCGCCGCGAGCGCCTCGGTCGCCTCACGGAACAGATCCTGAGGCTCGGGCTCCGCCGCGCGGACGATGCGCGCCGACGTCGCGAGCGCCACGAAGGCGAAGACGGCGGCCGAGCGTCTCACGCGCCCCTCAGCTCGTCCATCGCGCTCTGCGCCTTCGTCCAGAGCTCGCGTGCCGTCTGCACGGAGACGCCGCCCGGCGAGAAGCGGGCATCCTCGGAGGCGCGAAGCACGTCGGCGAGGTCGCGCGCGGCGTCGTCCGGCGCGCCGGCATCACAGAGCTCCTTCACCAGCCGATCGCCCGTCGTGCCGCGGGGATTCACGCCGGTCCTCGCGATCACGCCCGCCTCGATCGCACGGACGACCGCCGCCACGGCGCGCGCCCCGTCGTCGCCGGTGAGGGCAGCCTCTGCCTCGGCGCGCTTCTCCTTCGCGACCCGAGACGGGTCACTCGATCGCGAGCGCCTCTTGTCGCGCGCCGCCTTTGCCAGGCGCGTGAGCACGACGCCGGCGGCGCAGCCGAACGGCGCGCCGAGGACGGAGGCGAGCCAGCTCCGCCGCTCGGTGAGCCACGTCGTCTCCGTCGTCCCCTCGAGGGTCGTCCGCGCCTTCGGGAGCTCGAGGACGACCTCCGTGCCGTCGTCGGCCGTGGTCGTACCCGCGTCGCGGGGGCCCGCGCCCTTCGCCATCTCGAGGGTGCCGAGGGCCGCGCGCGCGACGGCGTACGCGCGCTTTTCGGGGTCGAAGTAGGGGAGCTCGATGGCTCCGAGATCGACGGCGCCCTCACGATCGACGCGGACGACGTACGTGAACGTTCGCGTCCCTCCGATCCTGTCCTCGCGCTGCGGCGCGATCGACTCGGTCGACTGGGCGTCGGTCCATTCGATGCCCGGCGCGGTCGGGAGCGGGAGCTGCTTCGGGAGGTTGCCCGTCCCGCGGAGCTCGACCTGCACGCCGATGGACTCGCCGCGCGTCGCCCTCCGCGGGTTGACCGTCGCCGAGAGCGCGAAGTCTCCGACGTCGCCGAGCGCGTACCCCGCGGGGCGACCCGCGGTCGGGGGCTCCGTGACGTCGACGGCGAGCGTCTCGCTCTCGCGGTAGCCGATGCGACGGTTCGAGAGGACGAAGGTGAGCGGGCCGATCGCGAGCTTGCCCGCCTTGATCGGGAAGAGCGCGTCGCGGAGCACGAGCTCGACGTCCCAGAGTCGGTCGCCGACGGGCGCCCGGCCTTCGTTCTTGTGGTTGCCGTCGTTCAGCATCGGCTGGCGCGTGAAGTCCGGCGCCGACGGCACGTGGACGTCTTGCGCGCGGCCGAGCTGCGCTTCGGGGAGCGAGTAGAGATAGACCGAGAGCGTCACCTGCTCGCCGACGACCGCGCGGTGCTTGTCCACGATCGCGTGGAGGAAGGCCGTGGGCGCGCGAGGCTGATCGAGCGCGAGGCGCTTGTCGGCGCTGGGGCGGTTCCGGGGGTCGTCTCGGCCGAACAGATCGGCGAGGGGGTCCGGCGACGCGCCGAAGGGGTCGGGCCCGCCGAAGAAAGGAAAGCCGCCGAAGGGATCCGTCGGGTCGGGCGCTCGTGGCGCAGGCCTCGGCGCCTTGCCCTGCGCCACCACGGTGACCTTCACCGCGCGCGCGGCCCGCTGCTGCCCGCCGACGTCCACGGTCGCCGGGCCGAGCATGAAGGTGCCGAGCTTCGACGCCCGCAGGGTCCACACGGTCGTGAGCGTCGAGACCTCGCTCGGCACGCCGTTCATGTTCATGGAGAGCCGCATCGGGCTCGAGGACGTGCCCATCACCGACATGCCCGCCGGGATCGCGCCGGGCTGCGGTCCGCGCGGCGAGGTCCCGCTCGCGCCCGTCACCTGCGCGCGCAGCTGGTAGCGGACCGTGCCCCCGAGCTCGACGGTGGCGGCGTCGACGCTCGCCTCCACCTCGATGCGATCGCCCCCGCGCTGCGCGAGCGCGACGTGAGGTGCGCGGACGTGGACGACGATCGCGAGCGCCGTCACGACGAGGAAGGCGAACAGCGCCTTCACTTGTCGCCGCCTCTCGGGACGCGGCCGCGCTGCTGCTTCTTGGCGAGCTCCTGCTGTACGGTGGGCGCGCCCTCGAGCTGATCGAGCATGCGCTCGTCCTGACTCATGCGTGAGGGCGGCGGAGGACCCGCATCGACCGGGGCCGGCGGCGGCGGCTCGGCGCCTCCGTCCGGCTTCGTGTCGTCGTCCTTGCCGGCGTCCCCGCTGCCGCCGTCCTTGCCGTCGTCCTTGCCGGAGTCGGGGCTCTCGTCGTTCTTGCCGGAGTCGCCCTGGTCGTTCTTGCCAGAGTCGCCCTGGTCACCGGCGTCCGGCTGGCCGGCGTCCTTCTTGTCCTCCTCCCGCCGGAGGGCGATCGCGCGGTTCCAGGCCGCGTCCTTTCCGACGGGGTCCGGCGTCCACGCGCCGGCCTCCTTCACGCCGAAGGGGCCGATGTCCGTCATGCCGGGCGCGAGCTCGATCGCCTTGTCGTAGGCGACGACGGCCTCCTTGTACTTTCCGTCGAGGAACTGGAGGTTCCCCGTCAGGTAGAAGGCGCGGGCGCGGAGGTCGACGGGCTGCGTGGGATCCTCCGCGACGGCGCGCGCCACGCGCATCGCGCACTCGACGAAGCCTGCGCTGGCGCCCCCCGGCTGGACGCCCGGGATCCCCTGCGTCGGCTTGGCCTCCGCGGTCTCCTCCTCGCCGAAGCGATGTCCGAACGCCTCCGCGATCTGGAAGAGGGCGAGGCCGAGATCGAACGTCGCGTTCGGCCGCTCGTGGAGCCGCGCGGGGAGGCCGATGTTGCCCTCCGCGCAGGGCCCCGTCGTGAGGTAGTCGGCAAGGAGGCCGCTCGCCACCTGCGCGTCGCCGCCGTCGAGGAGCGCGAGGGCTTCCTTCACGGGCGGCGCATCGCGCTCGAACGGCTTGGACGGGTCCCACCCGCACGCGGCGACGAGGGCCGAGGCGAGGAAGAGCACGAGGGTCCCGGCGCGTAGGGAACTGCGTAGCGTCTTCATGCTGCCTCGCTCCGTGCGCGCCGACGGCGCGGCGGCGCCGCCGTCACGGCGACGGACGGGGCGGCCGGCCTTTTCGGGAGAGGCGCCTCGGGCACCATCGCCTCCACGAAGAGGAGGACGAGCGCGATCCCGAGCGGCCATCCGTACTCCTCGTCGAACGCCGTCTCGACGCGCTCGGCGAGGTCCTCGCGCATCATGCGCCGGAGCTCGCGCGCGACGTCGTCGATGCCGGTCGCGCCCTTCTCCGCGCGGATGATCGCCCCTCCGGTCGTCTTCGCGATGTCGGCGAGCTGCGCCTCGCCGGCGGCGGTCAGCTCGGTCGTGAGGACCTTTCCGTCGTCCCCGCGGCGGAGGCCGACGACCTTGCCCTCGGGGGAGACCTCCGGGATCGGCTCGGGCGCGCGGCCCCCGATCTGGACGACGTCGATGCGCGTCTTCTCGGCCGCGGCGTTTCGCGCGACCGTGACAGGGTCTCCCTCCAGGTCCTCTCCGTCGGTGACGAGGACGATGACGCGCACGTGATCCTTCGAGCGAGGGTCGCGCGCGAGGAGCTCGCGGGCCTTCTCGAGCGCGCGGGCGATCGCCGTGCCGCCGACGGGCATGTCGTTCGGCTCGAGCTGTCGGAAGAACTGCGCGATGGCGGCGCCGTCGCTCGTGAGCGGGAAGGCCATCGGCTCTCCCGCGAAGGCGACGGCGCCGAAGCGCGCGCCGGGCAGCTCGCGCACGAGCCGGGCGATCTCGGCCTTGGCGCGCGCGATGCGGTTCGGGGCGACGTCGCGCGCGTACATGCTCTTCGAGAAGTCGAGGACGACGACGACGTCGAGGTTCGTCGCCGGGATGAGCTTCGTTCCGCGGCCCCACTGCGGGCGCGCGAGCGCGAGGAAGGCAAGGACGAGCGCGACGACGAGGAGGACGGCCTTGAACGCGCGGCGCCCGGCGGCGTCGAACGTCTCCAGGTTCTGGACGAGCTTCTCGTCGCCGAACAGGCGCGCTGCGCGGGTGCGCTTCAAGGACGCGAGGACGAGCGAGGCCGCGAACAGGGCCACGAGGCCTCCGCACGCGATCGCGACGAGGAGCCAGGGCAGGGAGGTCAGGTCGTAGAAGAACCTCACGGAAACCTCCGCACGAGGAAGAGGCGCACGAGCGCCTCGAGCGCGAGGAGCGCGACGGCAGGCACGAGGAGGAGGGGGAAGAGGTCTTCCATCGTCCTCGCCTGCGCGTCGAACTTCGTCTTCTCGAGGCTGTCGAGGATCCGGTGGAAGCTCTGCTCCAGCGCCTTCCGGTCGTTGGCGACGAAGCTCTCGCCGCCGGTCTCCGCGGCGAGCTTCCGGAGGAGCTCCGGGTTCACGGGGTAGTTCTCGCGCCGGAACTGGGGCTGTCCGAAGAGATCGTTGCCCGCCTCGACCTCGACCTCGTCGCCGTTGCCGATCTGCACGGTGTACACGCGCACGGCTTGCGTCTGCGCGAGGTGCGCGGCGTACTCGGGCGCGATCTGTCCGGCGTTCTGATCGCCGTCGGTGAGGAGGATGACGGCCTTCGAGCGTGCGTTCGAGCGGCGGAGGCGCGCGACGGCCGTGCCGACCGCGTCGCCGATCGCCGTGCCGTGCCCGTCGACGAGCCCGAGCTCCATCTTCTGGACGAGGCCGGCGAGGAGAGACTTGTCGAGGGTCGGCGGCGAGAGGATGTACGCCGACCGCCCGAACACCACGACGCCGATGCGGTCGCTCTTCCGCCTGGCGACGAAGTCCTGGATGACGAGCTTCGCCGTCTCGAGGCGCGTCAGCCGCTTCGGGACGAGGCGGCCCTCCTGCGGCGGAGGGCGCTGCGTGCCGTCCGCCTCCATGAGCGCACGCATCGAGATCGACATGTCGAGGACGACCACGAGATCGATCCCGCGATCGTCCGACTCCTCGCCGCGGAGGACGTTCTGCGGTCGCGCGAGGGCGACGATGCCGAAGACCAGGAGGGCGCCGCGCAGCATGCCCGGCACGTCGCGGAGGCGGGTGCGAAGTCCGCGCGGCCCGCTCGCGAGCGCCATGAGGGTCGGGAGGCGGAGGCGCGGCGTCCGCGCGTCGGCCGCGAGCGTGAGGCGCCACACGACGAGCGCGGCGGCGAGGACGGCGACGCCGATCACGATCGCGAGCCGGAGACCGGGCGGCAGCCACGTCACGAGCGGGGAGGACCACGTCGCGGAGAGCCACGCCGAGCCGCGCGCGAGGATCGGATGGACGAGCCCGGCGAGCACGAAGAGGAGCGTGCCGAGCACGACCCAGATCACGCGGCTCGCGCGCGTCACGACGGGCGCTCCGAGGCGGCGCTCGAGACCGGCATCGTCGATCGAACGATACGCACGCCCGTATCCATCACCGCCTCGCACTGCTCGGTCGAGGGGACGAGCTTCGCGAACTTCACGAGGTCGCACTCCTCGAGGAACGCCTTGATCTCCCCGTAGGACATCGCCGCGCCGAAGACCGGTCGAGGTGACGCCGCGTCCTCGTCCAGGCGGACGAAGCCGGCGCTCGAGGTGCGGAGCGCGGTCAGGATCTCCGCCGTGGTCGACTCGAGCCCGTCGAACCCGAAGCGCGCGCCGAGGTAGCCGCGGACGGCGTCGCTCACGCGATCGATGTACTCCGGGTGGCGCCCCGCCTCGAGCAGCGCCGCCTCACGCGTCTCCGCGAGCTTCTCGAGCGCGACCTCCCACGGCGGGCGGGGAGGGGGAGGTGGCGGCGTCGGCAGGGGCCGCGCCCGCCACCAGCGGAGCAGGAACGCGAGCGCCGCGCCGAGGACGATGCCGACCGCGACGAGCGCCAGCCCGAGCTTGAGCGCCGTCCACTCCTCGCGCTGCGGGCGCCCGGGCGGGTTGGGCTTCGGCTTCGCCTCGGGCTCGTTGGCGATCGGATCCTCGACCGTGACCCAGTGCGACGCCGTGCAGAGGGTCATCATCTCCCCGTTCGCGCGCGCGACGGCGATCGGCAGCGGCGGGAGGTGGAGGAGGCTCCGCCCCGGCGTCTCGGGCAGCGGCACGAGGGGGAGCTCGACCTGCGAGGTCACGAGCGTCCCCTTTTCGTCCGCCCGCGTCGTCACGCGTCCCGCCGCCGTCCCCGTCTGCGTGGGGAGGACGAAGCCAGCCTCCTTCAGGCGCTTCTTCGCCTCCGTCGTCGCCGCGCTCTCGAGGCCGGCGGGGAGCACGCGCTCGCCCTTGCCGTGCTGGATCGTGACGGTGAGGAGCGCCGCGAACCCGCTCGCGGCGCGATCCGGGAACGTGTCGGTCATCGAAGGCCGGGTCGCGCCCTTCGGGATCTGCTCGATGCACGTGTCCGACGCCGCGCCCGCGTCGGGAGGGGCCCCCGCGTCGTCTGCGGCGGAGGCAGTCCGTGCCGCCGCGAGCGCGACGAGGACGAAGGAGGCCGCGAGGGCCCTCACCGGCGAGCCCTCCGGGAGCGACGCGCGAAGAGGTCGCGGAGCGGCTTCACGAAGGAGCCGCCCGTGTCGATCTCCACCGAGTCGAGCCCGAGCTTCAGGAACATCGCGCGGCGCGCCTTCTGGAGCTCGACCATCGATCGCTTGTAGTGCGCACGTACCTTCGCGTCGGACGTGTCGACGACGATCATCTCGCCGCTCTCCAGGTCCTCGAAGGTTGCGATCCCGACGTCCGGGAGCTCCATGTCGCGCTTGTCGGTGAGCACGACGGGGATGACGTCGTGCTTCGCCGCCGCGAGGGCGAGCGCCCGCTCGTGCCCCGTCGCGAAGAAGTCCGAGACGACGAAGGCCACGCTCCTCCGGCGGGCGACGTGGACGAGCGCCTCCAGCGCGGCGCGGAGATCGGTCGCGGGGCCGAGCTTCTGCACGCGGGCCGTCGTCTCGACCGCGCTCGACGCGGGCGTGGGCGCCTCGAAGCCGAGGATCTCGCGCACGACGCGCATGACGTGCTTCTCGCCCTTCTTCGGCGGCACGATGCGCTCGACCTGGCTCGTCGAGAGGATGAGCCCCACCCGGTCGTTGTTCCGGATCGCGCTGAACGCGAGGAGCGCAGCGACCTCGGAGGCGACCCGCGCCTTGGGCGCCCGCTGCGTCCCGAAGCGCTCGCTCGCGGAGAGATCGACCGCGAGCATCACCGTCATCTCCCGCTCCTCGACGAAGACCTTCACGAAGGTCTCCTGGAGGCGCGCCGAGACGTTCCAGTCGATCGTGCGGACGTCGTCGCCCGGCTGATACGGGCGCACCTCGCGGAAGACGATCCCCTGACCCTTGAAGCTCGATCGGTACGTCCCCGAGAGCTGCTCGTTCGCGAGCCGCGCCGTGTGGATCTCGATGGTGCGGAGCGCGGCGAGGATCTCCCGGGGAATCATTCGGGTCACCACTCGCGAGACGTCAGGGCACCTCGACGGCCTCGAAGACGCGGCGCACGACCTGGTCGGACGTGACCTCCTCGGCGTCGGCTTCGTAGGTCAGCACCACGCGGTGCCGGAGGACGTCGGGCCCGACCGCCTTCACGTCCTCGGGCGTCACGTAGCCACGATGACGGAGGAACGCGTGCGCGCGGGCGGCGTTGTTCAGCGCGATCGACGCGCGGGGCGAGGCGCCGAACTCGATGAGCGGCGCGAGGTCCTTCAGGCCGTGCTTCTGCGGCTCGCGGGTCGCGAAGACGACGTCGACGATGTAGTCCTTCACCTTGTCCGCGACGTAGATCTGACCGATCGTCTTCTTCGCGTCGACGAGCTCGACGGGCGTGACCACCGGCTCGGCCTTGGCCGGCAGCGTCCCCGTCATGCGGTCCATGATCTTCCGCTCTTCCTCGCGGGTGGGGTAGCCCACCTTGCACATGAGCATGAAGCGGTCGATCTGCGCTTCGGGCAGCGGGTACGTGCCCTCCTGCTCGATCGGGTTCTGCGTCGCCATGACGATGAACGGGTCGGGGAGCGGGTACGTGCGGTCTCCGATCGTCACCTGCCGCTCCTGCATCGCCTCGAGCAGGGCGCTCTGCACCTTCGCCGGCGCGCGGTTGATCTCGTCGGCGAGCACGAGGTTCGCGAACACGGGACCCAGCTTCGAGCTGAACTCGCCCTTCTGCTGGTTGTAGATGACGGTGCCGACCACGTCGGCCGGGAGGAGATCGGGCGTGAACTGGATGCGCGCGAACTTCGCCGTGATGGCGTCGCAGAGCGTGCGCACGGTCAGCGTCTTCGCGAGACCAGGGACGCCTTCGAGGAGGACGTGGCCTCCCGTGAGCAGACCGATGAGGATCCGCTCGATCATGTACGTCTGCCCGACGATGACCTTCGCCACCTCGGATTGGATGCGGTCGACGAACGCGCTCTCGCGCGCCACGATCTCGTTCAGCTCACGCGCGTCCATGGGGGATTCGGGCCCGTCCTACCACGGACGGGGGCTCGCCTGGAACCCACGAGATGCGCGGCGCATTCCCGCGCGCCGGATCAGGCGCGCGCGCGCTGCGAGATCGAGATGCCGCCCTTCGATCCGAGGACCGCGCCGAGCGCGATCGCCGCCCACCAGTAGTTGTGGTCGGTGATCTTGAGCGCGAGGATCCCGAGGATGATGAGCCCGAGTCCCAGGAAGATCTCCGCGGAGCCGCGTTGCATGGTGCTCGTTCTCTACCGCGAAGGAGGTGACCTTGGCAACCCGCCTACGCGCGGGTCCGGGGTTCACCCGCACCGAGACTAGAGCGCCGCGGCGAGCGACCGGCCGAAGAGGGGATCGGCGCCCGCGCTCGGCAACGTCGTGCTCGGCGTCGACTCTCCGGCGCGGAAGAGGAACCCCAGCCTCGAAGCGCCGCCCGGGAGCGCCTGGGCGGTGCCGACGAAGACGTCCGCGAGGCCGTCGCCGTCGACGTCGCCGAGGCCGGCCACGGAGGCTCCGAAGCTGCCGTCCGCGTCCATCGCGCCGGCGGGCAGGTGGAGGGTCCGCGTGGCCGCCGCGGCGGGTCCGCCCGCCGCGCCCGCGAAGATCGCCGCCCGCGCGAGGAGGGGGTGCACGCTCGGCGCGCCGAAGAGGAGCTCGGGCGAGCCGACGAGGAGGTCGTCGCGCCCGTCGCCGTCCACGTCGCCGGCGGGCGCGAGGACCACGCTCTTGGTGCCCGCGTAGGTCGGCCCGACGAGGGTCCACGTCGGGACCGCGGCGGGGCCGTTCGCGGAGCCGGCGTAGACGTGGACCCGATACGGCGCGAAGAGGAGGGGGGCGCTGCTCTCCGCGATCGCGACGTCCGCGTAGCCGTCGCCGTCCATGTCGCCCGCCGGCGCGATCGCCGTCGCGAAGCTCGCGGCCGAAGCGCTCGCAGGCGTCGCGAGCGTGATGCGCGGAGACGTCCCGAGGCCGCGGCTCGATCCGAGGAAGAGCTCCACCGTGGTCTCGCCGCTCGCCGAACGGCGGCGGACGAGGACGTCGGCGAGCGCGTCGCCGTTCACGTCGCCGGCGGGGGCGACGGCGTCGAAGCTCGACCCCTCGGGCGCCGAGACGAGGACGTCCGCCGAGGTGCCCAGGCCCGCGGCCGAGCCGCGGTAGACGAGGAGTCGCGCGCCGGCGAGGACCGTGACGTCCGCGCGTCCGTCCCCGTCGACGTCACCCACTCCCGCCGCCACGAGCGGGGTCTCGCCCGTGCCCACGCTCGGGAGCGGGGACGCGCTGCCCCTCACGAGCCCCGAGGGAGAGCCGCGCCAGAGCTCGAGCCGCGCGCGGCGTTCGGTCGAGGCGACCGTGACGACGACGTCCGGGAAGCCGTCACCGTCCACGTCACCGGCCGTCGCGACCGCCGCCGCCTCCGTGTCGTCGAGGACGTGGACCTCGCGCTCCCGATCCCCCCGACGGACCGCGATCGCGATCGCGCCTCCCGGCCCGGTCTCCGTGGTCACGAGATCGGCGAGCCCGTCGCCGTCGACGTCGGGGACCGCGCCCCACGCGCTGTCGATCGACGAGGTCCCTGCGCGCACGCGGAAGGGCGCGACGGAGGTGCCCGCGACCATGCCGCGCGCGTCGACGGCCGCGAGCACGACGAAGTGGAGGCCGGGGCGGAGGGGGAGAGGCGGGCGGGCGGCGTCGTCGCGCGTCTGCAGCTCGTGCTCGACGACCTCGCAGGCGCGGTCGGCGCAGATGCGCACGCGCGTCTCCTTCGCCCCGGCGGGGACGCTCCAGCGGAAGCGGGGCTCGCGTGACGTGGTCCGCGCGCCGGACGCCGGGAAGAGGAGCCGCGGCGCTCCCTCGGGCGTCGTGGGCGCGGCCTCGCGCGAGGTCTCTCCCCACGCCTCGCCGGTCTCCGGCCCACGAGGCGCGGCTCCGGGCGTCGCCTCGTCCGGGATGGGGACGGAGGTCACGCCGCATCCGGCGAGGAGGGCGAGGACGGGCAGGGCAGGCGAGCGCGATCGAACCATGGCAGGCGTTCTTTCCCGAGGTGCGGCCTGCATGCTGCAGTGCAGCAGGCCGTCCGGGCGCCTGATTAATCAGTTATGACGCGATGCGCAAGCTCCTCGTGCCGCGGTGCGGCAGTCGGGCCCGCTCAGTGGTGCCCCTTCGTCCTCCGCGCGGCGTCGCGATCACGATCGCGCGCGCGGTCCTTGCCCTTCCGATCGCGGTGTCGGGCGCGCGCGGCTCCCTCCTCGTTGCCCTTGATGCTCGCGAGGGGCCAGAGCTGGTGCTCGACGCGCGCGAGGCCCGCCGCCACGACCGCGCTGACGACCTCCTCGGACGACTTGTAGCAGTGGCTCGACTCGTCGAGCGGCACCTCGCCGTCGAGGTTCACGAGGATCCCGTCGCGCGCGTACTGCTCGTTCACCTTTCTCTGATCGAGCACCCGGTTCGCCTCGCCGCGTGACATGCGCCGGCCTGCGCCGTGGTTGACGGAGTAGCCGCTCTTCACGGCGCCAGCCTCCGGCATGAGGATGTAGCTGTAGTCGCGGTTCGAGCCCGGGATGAGCACGGGGTGACCGCTCGCCTCCCAGATCGTCCCCGCGAGCGCGGGGTGACCTCCAGGAAAGGCGCGGGTCGCGCCCTTCCTGTGGACCCAGACCCGCCCGAAGTCGGGGTGCTCCTCCGCCTGCACGAGATTGTGGCTGATCTCGTAGACCAGCTCGAGATCGGCCTTGAACACCTTCCGGAAGGCGTCCGCGATCTGCTCGAAGATCACGAGCCGATTCAGGATCGCGTAGTTGCCGCCTGCCGCGACCGCGTTCAGGTAGTCGCGGAAGTGCCGCGAGGTCGGCGTGAAGTACCCGAGATCGATGTCCGTGACGTCGGGGTTCTCCGCCTTCGCCATCTGGAAGTAGTTCGTCGCGAGCCCGTGGCCGAACCCGCGGCTCCCCGTGTGGACCTGGACGAAGAGCGTGCCCGTCTGCTCGCTCCGCTGGAGCTCGATGAAGTGGTTGCCTCCTCCCAGCGAGCCGAGCTGATCGAGCCCGCGCTCCGGCCTCCCCGGACCGCCCCAGGGGATGTCCCACGCGTCCTCGACCGGGATGCGATGCCGCTCGGCCCGGCTCCGATCGAAGCTCGCCCCGTGGTGCGCGACGTAGTGCTCCGCGCCGCCGCGCACGAGCTCCTGGAAGTCGGTCTCCGACAGCTTCCCGAGCTTCACGCTCTTGCCGCCCGCGCCGAGGCTCACGCGCTCGGTCACCGCGCGATTGAACGCGAGCTTCCGGTCGGGGGTCGCGAGCTCGGCGGAGACGTCGCTCCGCGCGCTCATCATCCCGCACCCGATGTCGAAGCCCACGGGGCCCATCGCGACGGAGCCCTCGTCTCCGTCCGTGAGGATCACGCAGCCGACCGGCACGCCGTAGCCGTAGTGCGCGTCCGGGGTGATCGCGACGAGCTTCGCGCCCGGGAAGCGCGTCGCGTTCACGATCTGGCGGTAGAGCGTCGGCTCGGCCTCGGTGAGGAGCTTCGGCGTGAGGAAGAGGCGTACCGGCACGTCGCCGAGGTCGCCCGTCGCGAGCGCGAAGTACCCGTCCTCCCAGGTGCCCCGCTGCTTCCAGTCGGACTCGTGGACGAGCTCGTTCCGGGGCTTGCCCATCAGTCGACCTCGAGGACGATCTTCCCGAAGACCTTCCGCCCCTCGAGGAGGCGGTGCCCGTCGGCGGCGGCCCAGAGCGGGAGGACGCGATCGATCACGGGGACGAGCTTCCCCTCGTCGACGAGCCGGAGGATGCCGAACATGTCGCCCTTCGGGCCCATCGTCGAGCCGAGCACCTCGACCTGACGGAAGAAGACGTGCCGGAGATCGATCGTCGGAGTGAAGCCCGCGGTCGCGCCGCACGTGACGACGCGGCCGCCCCACGCCGCGGCGACGATGCTCTTCGCGAGCACCTCGCCCCCCACGTGGTCGACGACCACGTCGACGCCCTTCTTCTGCGTGAGCTTCCGGACCTCTGCCACGAAATCGTGCGTCGTGTAGTTGATCACGTCGTCGGCGCCGAGCCGGCGCGCGTGGGCCGCCTTCTCGTCCGTGCTCGTCGTCGTGATGACGCGCGCCCCCCGCATCTTCGCGATCTGGATGGCCGCGCTCGACACACCGCTCCCCGCGGCCTGGACGAGGACGGTCTGGCCCGGCTCGACCCGCGCCTTTCGCACGACCATCTGCCACGCCGTGAGGAAGCAGAGCGGCACGGCGGCCGCCTGCGTGAAGGAGAGGCGCTTCGGCTTCGCGAGCACGTTCACGTCGGGCACGACGAGGTGGCGCGCGTAGCCGCCCTGCGCGTTCTCGCCGAGGATGCGGTAGCCGCGACAGAGGTTGTCCTCGCCGCCGAGGCATCGCTCGCACGTGCCACACGAGACGCCCGGGCTGACGACGACCTCGTCCCCGACCTTCACGCTCGTCGTGCCGGCGCCGACCGCGTCGACGACGCCGGCGACGTCCGCGCCGAGGCGATGCGGGAACTCGTACGCGACGTGCGGGAGGCCCTTTCGCGCCCAGACGTCGATGTGGTTCAGGGCGACCGCACGCACGCGCACGCGCACTTCGCGCGGCCCGGGATCCGCGAGGTCGAACGTCTTCCGCTCGAGCACCTCCGGACCGCCGGTGCGGAGCATGACCATGCCTTCCGTCTCTGTCGTGCCCATGGGACGGACGGTACCACGCGTCAGGCGAGCATCTCGCGCGTGCGGGAGCCCGAGGCCGGGGTGACCGCGTGCGAGAGCGCCACGGTCAGGAGGAGCACGCTCCGATAGACCTGGTGCACGTCGTCGACGTCGACGTCGCGCGGCGCGCTCTCGTTCGGCTCGAGCGCGGCCTCGACGTGATCGTTCACGAACCCGACGACGCCGGGCTGCTCGATGCCGATCACGTCCTCGAGCTCGAGCGGCTCGCCCACGTGGGCGGCCCGGAGCTCCTCCTCGAGGACGATCGACGCCTCCGCCGCGGAGAGGGCATCCTCGGTGACCTCTTCGAGCCGCGCACCGAACGCGCGCTCGAACGCCATCCATACGGCGATCGTGAGGAAGTAGCCGAGCGCGAGCGCCGTCTCGTCGAGCGGGTCTCCGAGCACCCGCGCCGCGCGCTGGGAGAGCGCCGGCTGCGTCGCCTCGAACCGGCGGAACGCCTCGTCGAGATCCGGCTTCTGCTCCGCGCCGCCGTCTGCGAGCTCCTCCTCGATCCGCTCGAGGACGTCCCGCGGGACCACCGCGTACGGCGGAACGGGACGGATGGCAGCGCCGCGGACCCACATGCTCCGTGATCTAGCAAAGATCCGCGCCCGTCGCGGCAGGGTCAGCTCGCGCTCTTCGCCGACCGAAGGGCCAGGACCGCCCAGACGTACCCGAGCGCGAGCGCGATCCAGCTCGCGAGGACTGCGCGGCCGAGCGGGCTCTCGCCGATCGGGACGAGCCCGAAGCCGCCGACCCACTGCGGCGTCGTCGCGCTCACGCCGAGGCGGCGCGACCCGATCGCGCAGCCGAGCGCCGAAGCCGTCGCGAGCGCGGCGCCGAGCTGGAGGAGGCGAGCCTCGCGGCGCGCGACGGCGAGCCTCGCGGCGAGGGCGAAACCGACGATCACCTGCGACGAAGCGAAGACGACGACGAGGAGATCGACGGCGGAGGGGATCCGCGACGTGTCCACCAGGTAGAGGTGCGCCCAGTCGCCGTGGAAGGCCGAGAACCACCCGACCACGGGCGCGAGGACGAGGAGCCCGAAGGCGAGCGCGACGAGGAACGGTCGCGAGAGGAGGAGCGGGACCTCCGACCGCGCGAGCTCGGCGCGCGCCAGCCACGCGAAGCTCCCGCCCACGAGGAGGGCGAACGGTAGCGCGAGCGGGAGGGGCACGGGCCGGAGCTTACAGGGCGCCCTTCCGCCCGGAAATCGGCTAGAGAGCAGCCGTGGACGAAGCACGCCTCAAGGAGCTCCTCGCACGGGTGAAGGACGGCTCGGCCTCGCTCGACGCCGCCGTCGGCGAGCTGAAGCAGCTCCCCTTCGTGGATCTCGGCTTCGCGATGGTCGACCACCATCGCGCCATCCGGCAGGGGGTGCCCGAGGTGATCCTCGGCGAGGGGAAGACCGCCGCGCAGATCGTCGCGATCGCGAAGGAGCTCGCGCGCACGGGGCAGAACGTGCTCGTCACGCGGGTCTCCCCCGAGCAGGCGGCCGCGCTCGTCGCTTCGATGCCGGGGGTGACCCACCACGCCGCGGCGCGCACGTGCACCCTCGAGCAGTCGCCGATCGCCGCGCTCTCCGATCAGCGCGTCGCGCTCGTCAGCGCCGGCACGAGCGATCTGCCCGTCGCCGAGGAGTGCGCCGAGACCATGCGGATGATGGGGATCGCGTTCGATCGCGTCTTCGACGTCGGCGTCGCGGGGATTCACCGGCTGTTCCACAAGAGGCCGGTGCTCGAGCAAGCCGGCGTCATCATCGTCGTCGCCGGGATGGAGGGGGCGCTCTCGAGCGTCATCGGCGGGCTCGTCGACGTGCCGCTCATCGCGGTGCCGACGTCGATCGGGTACGGCGCGGCCTTCGGGGGGATCGCGGCGCTCTGCGGGATGCTGACGAGCTGCGCGTCGGGGATCACGGTGGTGAACATCGACAACGGCTTCGGGGCGGCGTTCGCGGCGGCGAGGATCCTGCGGCGCGTCGGGAAGCGGAGCGCGGGATGAAGAAGCAGCGTGGGGGGCCGCGGAGGGTGGCGGTGAAGGCGCACGCGCACGAGCATCCGCACGAGCATGCCGGGCACGGGCACGGGCACGGGCACGGGCACGTGGAGAGGGAGGGGGTGGAGAGGGGGGCGGGGAAGGGGAAGGTTCTCTTTCTCGATGCGCCGAGCGGGCTGGCGGGGGACATGATCCTCGCGGCGTTGATCGACCTCGGGGTCCCGCTCGAGGTGATCGAGGAGGCGGTGGGGAGGCTGCCCGTGAAGGGCTTTCACCTGCACGTCGGGACGCGGGTGCGGAGCGGGGTCGTCGCCACGCACGTGGACGTGCACGTGGAGGGCGAGCAGCCGGAGCGCACGTACGGATCGATCCGCGCGATGCTCGCGAAGGCGAAGCTGCCCGACGGCGTGCGCGCCCGCGCGCAGGCCACGTTCCTTCGGCTCGCGGAGGCCGAGGCGAAGGTGCACCGGAGCCCGATCGACGACGTGCACTTCCACGAGGTGGGCGCCGTCGATGCGATCGTCGACGTGGTGGGCAGCGCGGCGGCCCTCGAGCACCTCGGCGCTCGCCTCCTCGTCCCGCCGCTCCCCATGGGCCATGGATGGGTGAAGGCGCGGCACGGAAAGCTGCCGTTGCCGCCGCCCGCCGTCGTCGAGTGCCTGCGCGGGTTCCCGACGTACGACGCCGGCATCGCGTTCGAGCTCGTCACCCCGACCGGCGCCGCGATCGTCGCCGCGCACGGCACGCCGACGTCGCGCTGGCCGAGCTTCGCGCCCGAGCGTGTCGGCTGGGGCGCCGGCACGGCCGACCTCGCCGACCGGCCGAACCTCCTCCGCGCCGTCCTCGGCACCGAGACCGCGCACACCCCGGCGGGCGGGCACGGCGGCGGCGGCACCCACGTCGTCCTCGAGGCGAACCTCGACGACGCGACGGGCGAGCTCCTCGGGACGAACCTCGACGCGCTCCTCGCCGCGGGGGCGCTCGACGCGTGGTCGGTCCCGCTCACGATGAAGAAGGGGCGCCCGGCGTTCCAGCTCGCGTGCCTCGCGCCCGCCGCGCTCGCGGACGAGCTCGCGCGCGTGATGCTGCGCGAGTCGACGAGCCTCGGCGTCCGGCGCCACGACGTGTCACGCCTCGAACGCCCGCGCCGGATGACCACCGTGTCGACCCGCTTCGGCGAGCTCCCGGTGAAGGTCGCGGAGGGACCGTTCGGTCCGCCGCAGCGGAAGCCCGAGCTCGACGCCTGCCTCGCCGCGGCCAAGGCCCACGGGGTGCCCGTCCGTGAGGTGATCGCGGCCGCTCTCGCCGCCGCCGTCGGCCGCGCCTGACCGTCTTTCGCGCCCGGAGCGCGCACGTTCCGGAATTCGTTTTCTTCTGCGTCTTCCTATATGCTCGTCGGACCGGAGCCCCCGAGGGGCTCGCGTCCCCCTTGGAGAGACCCTGATGAATCCCTGTCCGCAGTGCGGTGCGATCCCTCAACCGACGGACAAGTTCTGCAACATCTGCGGTACCCCGGTCTCGCCGCCGGGCTTCGGCGCGCCCGGCGGGGGCTTCCCGCCTCCGCAAGGCGGCGGCTTCGGAGCGCCGCCTCCGCAGCAGGGCATGTACGGCGCGCCCCCGGGCCCCGCGCCCGGTGCGCCCCTCCGCTGCCAGATGGGCCACGAGATCGCGCCGGGCCAGAGCTACTGCCCGCACGGACACCCCATCGCGCTCGAGGCGATGCCCTTCGCCAACGATCAGTACGGCGGGCAGCAGGGCTACGGCCAGCAGCCGGGCGGCTTCGGTCAGCCTCCGCCCCAGCAGGGCGGCTTCGGAGCTCCGCCGCCGCAGCAGGGAGGCGGGTTCGGCTTCCCCGATCCCGCGCAGCAGGGCTACGGCGGTGCGCCCCCCTACCAGGATCCGAACGCGGGCTTCGGGGGCTACGGGCAGCAGCCCGGCGGCTTCGGCCAGCCCGCCCCGCAGCCCTATGGCCAGCCCGGCGGCTTCGGCGCTCCGCCTCCGCAGCAGGGCGGCGGCTTCGGCGCTCCGCCTCCGCAGCAGGGCGGCTTCGGCGCTCCGCCTCCCCCGGCGCCGCAGCCGGGCGGGTTC
>JALHPN010000104.1 GCA_022842465.1 Polyangiaceae bacterium
GCGCGCCGCGCAGGCCGAGTCGACCGTCGCCGCGGCTGCTTCGTCCCCGGAGGCGCCGGCTCTCCCGCTTCCGCCTCTGCGCCGAGCTCCTTCGGCGGCGCGTCCCGCGCGAGCTCCGGCGCCGCCGGCTCCGTCGTCCGCGCCGAAGCCACGCTTCGACAACCCCTACGAGTGAGGCCTCAGTCGTCGGCCTCGTCGCCCGGCCCGTGACCGGCGCGGATGCGCTGCATGATGCGATGGAAGCTCGTACGGCCCAGGCCCGCCGCGTCCGCCGCCCGCACGACCACGTTGCCGTGGCGCGCGAGCACGGCCGGCAGATACGCGCGCTCGAAGCGGTCGAGCGCGATCCGTCGCGCCTCGTGGAACGGCAGGTGGGAGAGATCCGCCGCAGGCACCGTCTCTCCGCCCCTCGCTCCTGGTCTCGGCGGCATCCGGTCGAACAAGACCTCGGGATCGCCGCCGAGCACGGCATACCGATCCATCACGTTACGCAGCTCCCGAACGTTGCCGGGCCACGCGTGGCTCGTGAGCATCGCGGCGATGTCGTCGGGCACGTCGAAGTGCTCGCGGCCCTCGCCGCGACGGAGGAACGCTCGCGCGAGGGGGAGGACGTCCTCACGACGCTCGCGCAGCGGCGGGACGACGACGCGCACGACCGCGAGCCGATAGAAGAGATCGCGGCGGAATTCGTTCCGCGCGGAGGCCTCGGCGAGGTTCTTGTTCGTCGCGGCGACGATGCGCACGTCGATCGGCCTCGCCTTCGTCCCGCCGACGGGCTTGATCTCGCGCGTCTCGATGACGCGGAGCAGCTTCGGCTGCATGTCGACCGGAAGCTCACCGAGCTCGTCGAGGAAGATCGTCCCCCCGTTCGCCTGCTCGAAGGCGCCGCGCCGGCTCGTGTCGGCGCCGGTGAAGGCGCCACGCTCGTGCCCGAACAGCTCGCTCTCGACGAGGTTCGCCGGGATGGCGCCGCAGTCGAGGGCGACGAAGGGCCCCGCTGCCCGCGGCGAGACCGTGTGGATCGCCTGCGCGAGCACCTCCTTCCCGACGCCGCTCTCGCCCTCGAGGAGGACGGTGGCCTCGGTCTCGGCGGCGCGCTCCAGGATGGCGAAGAGGTGGCGCATCACCTCCGACTCTCCGATGGCGCTGCCGAACGTGCTCCGCGGGCTGAGCGGCAGATGGACGGGAGCGCCGTCGACGCGGAGGGTCAGCGTCGTGTCGCCGAGCACGAGCGTGACGGCGCTCGTCACGAGCGCGTCCGAGATCCGCGTCTCGCCGAGCCACGTGCCGTTCGTGCTGTCGGCGTCGCGGACGCGAACCCCGGCCGCGGAGAGCGTGAGCCGCACGTGCTCCCGCGAGACGAGGTCGTCGGACAGACGGAGGTTGGCCGCGGCGCCGGTACCGATGACGAAGGTCGGGCTGTCGACGCGCACGTCCCGTCCGGCGTCGGGGCCCGTCGTGATCGTGATGCGCGCAGCGCGCACCTCCATCGAGGATCTGTGCCGATCGCGGGCGGGGCGCGTCTCTCCACGGTCGGACGGGTCGTCGGCGGACATGGACGCGATTGTCCGCGCGGCGGCGGGGGGCGCGCAACCCCGGTCTCCGGCGCTCACGGGGCGTCGGGGAACGCCGACGGCGGATCGAGCGTCACGTTCGCGGGCGCGACGGCGCCGGCGACCCCCGGATAGCTGCGGACGGTCCCCGTCTCGAGACGCCGCTCCTGCTCGACGTAGAGGAGCGTACGGCCGGCGCCGTCGTCCAGGAACGCGGGCGCGCGCTCGCGCTGGGAGGCCGCGTAGACCGCGACGGGCTGGACCGTGAGCGCGCCGGCGTCGCCATAGCGCGCGGCGAACCGGATCGAGGAGCCGCCGGCCGCGTCCTCGTGCGTGTAGAGCACACGCAGCTGTGTTCGCCCCGCGGGGGTCACACGCGGGACGGCGCAAGGATCCGAGACGCAGACGGCGTCCTCCGTCGGACCGAGGACGGGCGAGGTCTCTCGCCGGAACGCGACGCCGTCGTCGCTCGCCGCCTCGCCGATCGCGACGCCCGACGCGTAGAGGAGCCGCACCCGTCCGTCGGGGAGGACGTAAGCCCCGGGCGCGCGGGGCGTCGTCGTCTCCCACCCGCCCTCCATCGCGGCGAGCACGGGCCCCGGCTCCTTCCGGAAGACGACGCCGTCGCTCGATCGGGCGAGGCCGATTCCGCCTGCGGCGGCGTAGTAGAGGAGCCACTCGGCGCCGCGTCGCACGACCGAAGGACCGGAGAGCGCGCCGCCCTCCCAGGGCTCGGAGGGCTCGAGGACGACCACCGGACGACGACCGAAGTCGCCCGATGCGCCGAAGAACGAGCGGCCGTCCGTCGCGCGCGTACGCACGATGACGTCGCGCCCGGGCGTCGTCGTGGCGACGGCGAAGAGGAGGATCGACCCGTCGTCGCCGAGGAGCGCGGCGGGCTCCCGGTAGCGCGCCTCGCGCTCCTCGAGCACGAACGGCGCGATGCCGAGCACCTCCGCGTCCGCGAAGCGTCGGAACGGACCGACGCCGCTTGTCGGCAGATCTCGGTTTCCTTCCCCGGGCGCTCCCGTCGTCCCGCACGAGACGAGCGCGACGAGGAGCACAGGAGGCAGTCGTGACGTCATCTCCGCCCTCCTTCCGAGGCGCGTCGAGGATCGAACGCGAACGTCATCGTCGCGCCGAAGGCGAGGATGCGGCCGCCGGCGGTGAAATCGCCCACGAGATCGGCCGGGCTCGTCTTCCGCGTCTCGCGCGCCGGAAGCTCGCTCCACTGGAGGTGCGCGTCGAGAGAGAGGGCGCCCGGCGCCCAGCGTGTGAGCCCGCGCGCCGTGATCCCGACGCCGAGCGACCCCGTATGCCGCGTCCGATCGACGTAGTTCGTGAGTCCCGTCTGCTCCTCGATCGGGCTCGGCGCGAGCTCGTAGCCCGCGCGGGCGAACACGTCGACGCTCCGGCGCGCGAGCGCCCGCCACTCCATGCCGACGCGCGGGACCACGCGATCGCGCATCCGGAGCGCCTCGATGCGCGTCTTCGCGGGGGCCACGGGAGGCTGGATGCCGCCGGGCCAGCCGCCACGCGGCGGGGGAATGTCGAGCACGACGTCGAGCGCCGCGACCGGGGGCACGTACGCGCTCCAGTCGATCCACGTCGCGTCGAACGACGCTCGCACGTCCTTCGCGAGCCGGTAGCTCCCGCCGAGGACGACCTGCTGGGGGAGGAAGTTGTTCACGCTGCTCGTGCGGAGCGCGTAGAGCGCGGTCGTGAGGCCCGTGATGTCGCCGGCGAGCCGCGCGTCGAGATCGAGCGTGAGCTGGAACTGCCCGCGGTAGACGGCGGCGAGCGCGACGTCCTCGGTGAGCTCCCACCGCGCGCCGGCCTGGGGGTATCGCACGGCCGTCAGGTCGGCGTCGACCTCGTGGCGGAGCGCCGAGTCGTCGGGCCGGAAGACGTTCGCGCCGCCCGAGATGTCGATCCGGCCGCGCGTCGACGACATGAACGTGAGGCCGCCGCCGATCGAGAGGCCGCGGACGGGCTCGATCGCGACGTTCGCCGCGAGGAAGAGGCGCTGGTTGCGGTTGTCGTAGAGCTCCCACCGCGGCTGCTCCTGGCGGAGGGCGCGAACGCGCGACAGGCGATCGTCCGGCAGGTGGAGCGCGAGGCCGAACGCGAAGGGCACGTCGAGGAGGCGCCCCGGGACGACGAGGCCGATGTTCAGGCCCTTCACCGGATCGACGCCGGTGTCGCGGCCGTTCATCGCCAGGTGGTGATCGGCGCGGACGTAGCCGACGGACAGCTCGAGCCCCTTCGAACGCGCGAGCGCAGCCGGGTTGTAGTAGCCCGCCGACGGTCCACGGACGTCCGCCGCGACGGCGCCGCCGAGGGCCGTCTCGCGCGAGCCGAAGCCGAACGTGTCGAGCGGGTTCGCCGACGCAGTGGGCGCGACGAGGATCGCGGCGAGCGCCACGGCGGAGGCGAGGCGCATCAGAACCTCACCGTCGTGGAGAGGCCGACGAGGCCGATCGTCCCCGAGGCCTCGCCTTCGAGCCGTGTCGCCCCGGTGGCGTCCACGCTGCGGATCGCGCGTGGGAGAAGCGTGTGGAGGCCGACGAGGAGATCGATCGAGACCGGCACCGGACGCGCGACGACGACGCCCGCCCCGAGCGTCGTCGCGACGCGGCTCGCGTCCATGTACGCCGTCGGCACCGAGACGGGCCCGGACGCGTCGCGCGCGTAGGCGTCCGACGTGGGCAACGCCTCGGGGAGCGGGCTCGTCTCGAAGGCGACGCCGGCCCGCGCCGCGAAGGAAGCGTGCCTCGTGAGGGCGAGCCGCCGCTCGGCCCCTGCGCGAACGGCGAACGTGTCCTCCCAGGCGATCGCCGGGGGGGACAGGCCGCAGCCCCCCGCGCCGCCGTCGCTGCAGACGACGGTCGGGCTCATGACGCCCGGGAACGCGCTCCAGCGCTTCCCGACGACCTGCAGGGCGAGCGTCGAGCCCTCCTCCTCGCGCGCCGCCTCGAGCGCGAGCTGCGCGGGGTCGTACTGGGCGACGCCGGAGATGTCGAAGAGCGGGATCGGCAGCGTGCTGAGCTTCGTCCCGTCGATGACGACCCCGAAGCGCGCGTCGAGCTCGCCGCGCGCGACGAGGCCGATTCGATAGGTCTCGTCGCGCCGCGCCGTCTCCCACGAGAGGCCCGCCGCTGGGGCGTAGGTCGCGACGAGCTCCGTCTCGACGCTCGTGCCGACGCGGCCCGTCGCGTCCGTCGCCGCGACGACGCGGCCGGTGAGCTCCGCGAGCGCCGCGACGCCGACGCCGGCTCGCAGACCGTGGCCGAGGTCGGCGCCGAGGCCCACGCGAACGGCGAGGGACTGCGCGCGGTCGGCGAGCACGGGGAACTGCGTCTTCTCCGGGTAGAGCACGCGCCCCCGCGCGATGACGTTCGTCGGCGTGTAGAAGCCGAGCGCGAGCCCGACCCGGCGCGCGAGCGGACCGCCGAGCGGGATCGGGAGCTCGGCGCCGATCAGAAAGCCTCGAACCGGGTCGATCCGCGTCCGGCCGGGGTGACCTTCGCCCGTCGCGTCGAGGCGAGGGTTCGCAGCGAGGACGCCGAGCGTGAGCGAGGTGGTCCGCGTCATCGAGGCGAGCGCCGGGTTGCTCCACGCCGTCTCGTAGCCGCGCGCGTGCGCAGCGCCGGTCGCGCCCATCGCGCTCGTGCGCATGCCGTAGCCGAAGAGATCCTCGGGCGAGGCCTGGGCGACCTCCGCGGCCGAGACGATCGCGACGGCGACCGCGCTCGCTGCCGCGAGCCGCCGCGCCCCGCCCTCGTCGCTCACGTCTTCGCGGCGAGCTGACCGCACGCTGCGGCCACGTCTCCTCCCCCGCTGTAGCGCTTGTGCGTGAAGACGCCGCGCTCGCGGAGGCGGTCCCGGAAGCCGGTCTCCGCCTCGTCCGACGCGCGCGCGAACGGATCTCGCTCGTCGTCCGCGATGGCGTTGTACGGGATCACGCTGAGGCGTGGGCGATGCCCCGACCGCGCGACGAAGCGCGCGACGAGCTCGGCGAGCGCGTCGGCGTCCTCGGGGCCGTCGTTCACGCCCGCGAGGAGCGTCACCGCCCACATCGGCGAGAGCCCCGTCGCGAGCGCGTGCTCCACGACCGCGTCGAAGACCTCTTCCTCGAGCGCGTGGGCCTTGTCGATCGGCATGAGGCGCCGCCGCACCTCCCGGCGCGCCGAGGCGATCGAGAGGCCGAGCCGCACCTTGGGCGCCTCCCTCGCGAGGCGGCGGATCCCGGTCGGGAGCCCGGACGTGCACACAGTGATCGCGCGCGCGTCGATCGCCAGGGCGCTCGGCTCGGACAGGACCCGGATCGCGGCGAGCACGCGATCGAGGTTCGAGAGGGGCTCGCCCATCCCCTGGAACACGACGCCGTGGACGCGCGCCCTGGTGAGGCCGTCCGCCGAGAGCCCACGGCGTACGAGCCGCACCTGCTCGATGATCTCCCACGTCTCGAGGTTCCGCGTGAGGCCCATCCGACCCGTCGCGCAGAACGCGCACGCGAGGGCGCAGCCGACCTGCGAGCTGACGCACACCGAGAAGCGGCCCTCGGCCTCGAGCGGGATCCGCACCGTCTCGACGACGTGACCGTCGTGCGTCCGGAGGGCGAGCTTTACGAACGGGTCGATCCGACTCTTCTGCTCGGAGATCACCTCGAGCGTGGGGACGGTCCCCACGCGCGCGACGGCCTCCCGCGCGACGCGGCGCACGCCGTTGCTCGGCGCGCGCGGATCGAGGTCGCGATGGACCTGGGAGACGACGCGACGCGCCTCCTGGAGCGTCAGGGCCGGCACGAGGCCGCGGAGCTCCTCGGGCGTGACACCCTGGAGCGGGAGCGGGGAGTCGGCCTCGGTCCTCACGTCGCGCATCTAGCAGAAGGTCGTCGAGAAAGGGAGTCGTGCTACGTTGCGTCCAGCGTGTGCGGCGTCGGCGGAACCGAGTTCGTTCTCATCATCCTCGTGGTGCTCGTCGTGTCGGGCCCCAAGGATCTGCCGCGCATGCTGCGCAGCGTAGGACAGTGGGCAGGACGCCTCCGGCGCATGGCGGCCGACCTGCGGGCGCAGAGCGGCATCGACGACGCGTTGCGGAGCGAGGGCCTCGCGGACGACATCAACGAGATCCGGAAGCTCGCGCGGGGTGAGCTCGACGGCGTCGTCCGCGCCGCCCGCATCGACGAGCCGCTCATGGGAGGGGCCCCCGCCGCGGCGGCGTACGTCGCCCCCGGGTTGACGGCCGCGGCGGCTTCGTACCGCGACGGCTTCGCGGTCGCGCGCGAGCGCGAGTATCCGCGGGACGGCGCCGACGCCTACGGAACCCTGCCGGACGACTCGATCGTCTACGTGGAGGCGCTCCCGAAGTCCGTGCTCGCGCGCGACGCGCTCTACGTGCTCGGCGACGCGGACGCGGAGCTGCCGCCCGAGCCCGAGGCCACCGCCGAGCCCCCGTCGGACGAGCCGACTCCGGCCGACGAGGCCGAGCCAGAGGCCGCGGAGGCCCCCGCCACGCCCCGGCCTGCCCCTGCGACGGAAGGACACTGAGCCATGGCCGAGAGCGCGGAGGAGGGGGAGCTGCGCGACGAGATCCCCGAAGCCGACATCAAGATGACGATCTGGGAGCACCTCGGCGAGCTCCGGGGTCGCGTCGTCCGGGCCGTCCTCGGCCTCATCGCGGGCTCCACCGTCTGCTGGGTGTTCAAGGAGCGCCTCCTCGCGTGGCTGACGAAGCCGTACCAGACGATCTGGGCCGAGCGCTTCCCGGGCGTCCCGTTCGAGCTCCAGACCCTCGGTCCCGCCGACGTGCTCGTGAACTACATGCAGCTGTCGCTCGTCGGCGGCGTGTGCATCGGGGCGCCGATCATCTTCTACCAGCTCTGGGCCTTCGTGAGCCCCGGGCTCTACGCGCGCGAGAAGCGGTACATCATCCCGTTCGTCCTCTTCTCGACGACGCTCTTCCTCTCGGGCGTGGCGTTCGCGTACTACGTCGCGTTCCCGTTCAGCTCGGCGTACTTCGTGTCGCTCCTCGGCCAGGTCGGCGACACGGGCGGCGTCATGCTGACGTCGCGCCCCACGATGGAGCAGTACGTCGACTTCATCACCCGGATGCTCCTCGCGTTCGGCTTCGTCTTCGAGCTGCCGCTCTTCATCGCCTTCCTCGCCCTCGCCGGCATCGTGACGCCGCAGCAGCTCGTGAAGTTCAGCCGCTACGCGATCGTCGGCGCCTTCGTGGTCGGCGCCGTCGTGACGCCCGGCCCCGAGGTGACGAGCCAGCTCGCGGTCTCGGGCGCGCTGATCGTCCTCTACTTCCTCAGCGTGGGGCTCAGCTTCGTCATCGCGAAGAAGCGCGAGCCGAGCCTCTAGTCTCGTCGGACGCGACGCGGGCTCAGCTACCGACGGGAGCCACCGGGAGCGGGACGGGCACGCGCCGCGCGTCCATCCAGAGCGCGTCGAAGTCGTACGTCGCGCGCGCGTCGTCCTGGAACACGTGGACGACGACGTCGCCGAAGTCCATCAAGACCCAGTTCGCGTGCGGGAGGCCTTCGACCGCCAGCGCGCGCTTGTTCATCTTGCGGAGCGCATCCTCGATCCCACCCGCGAGCGCGGCGACGTGGCGATCGCTCCGGCCCGACATGAGGACGAGGAAGTCCGCGTAGTCGACGCGACCCGCCACGTCGATCACCTCGAGCCCCGACGCCTTCTTGTCGATCGCCGCGGTCGCGATCGCGATCGCGACCTCGCGCGCCTCGTCGCTGGCGGTGCTGACGACGGGCGCCGTGAGCTTCGCCTTCTTCGGGGCGCTCTTCGTGGAGGGCGCCTCCGCCTCGCCTCCGGCCTCGCGCTCTTCGCCCGGCGGCTTGGGCAACGTCGCCCGCGCGCGGCGCGCCGCGGCCGCCTTCGCGTCCTTCGGACCCCGCCTCGCGGCCGGACGCGCGGCGGCTTCCCTCGGCTCGGGCACGGCGGCCTCGCCCTTGCCCTTCGGTCGTCCCCGGGAGACGCCCCCGTGCGAGCTGCGAATCAACGGACGATCGGGGCCTTTGGGCGGGGTGCGCTTGGTCGACGACAAGGGATCTCCTTGCCTCGGAGCATCGGCGGAAAGGGTGTGGCCGTCAATCGACGATCCACGTCTCAGCCGCGGGTTTGACCCTGCCCCGAGAGGATCCACTTCATCGTGGTGAGGGCTTCGAGCCCCATCGGCCCTCGCCAGTGGAGACGGCTCGTCGCGATGCCGATCTCGGCGCCGAGGCCGAGCTCGCCTCCGTCGTGGAAGCGCGTGGAGGCGTTCACGACCACGCAGGCGGCGTCGACCTCGCGCCGGAAGCGCTCGGCTCGCGCCGGCGTCGAGGTGAGGATCGCCTCCGTGTGCCCCGATCCGTGGGCCGCGATGTGCTCGAGCGCGCCGTCGAGCCCGTCGACCACCCGGACGGCGAGGATCGTGTCGAGGAACTCGCGGCCCCAGTCGTCGGGGCTCGCGGCCGACGCCCCGGGGACGAGCGCGCGCGTGCGATCGCAGCCGCGGAGCTCGCACCCGGCCGCCACGAGCGCCGCCGCGACCGGCGGGAGGAGTCGCTCGGCCTCGGACGCGTCGACGAGGAGGCACTCGAGCGCGTTGCACACGCCGGGCCGCGACATCTTCGCGTTCACGACGATGCGTGTCGCCGCCTCGAGGTCGGCGGAGGCATCGAGGAAGAGGTGACACACGCCCTTGTAGTGCTGCACGACCGGGACGCGCGCGTTCTCCGTCACGAACCGGATGAGCGCCTCCCCGCCGCGAGGGATCGCGAGATCGACGAGCTCGCTCTGCTGGACGAGCGCCCGGACGCCGTCGCGGTCGGTGAACGGGACGACCTGCACGACCTCGGTCGGGAGACCGGCCTCCTCGAGGCCGTGGGCGATGACCTCGGCGAGCGCGCGGTTCGACCGGGACGCCTCGGACCCGCCGCGAAGGACGACCGCATTGCCCGCCTTCAGCGTCAAGGACGACGCCTCGACCGTGACGTTCGGCCGCGCCTCGTAGATCATCGCGACGACCCCGAGCGGCACGCGGACGCGCTCGACGACGAGGCCGTTGGGCCGCGTCGACCGCTGCACCACCTCGCCCACCGGGTCCGGGAGGGCGGCGACCTCGCGCACGCTCGCCGCCATCCTCGCCACCCGCTCCGGATCGAGGGCGAGGCGATCGAGCATCGCGCCGCTCGTCCCGCTCGCGCGCGCGGCGTCGACGTCGGCCGTGTTCGCCCGCACGATGTCGGCGGCGCTCGCCTCGAGCCGGCGACCGATCGCGGCGAGGGCCGCGTCCTTCGTCGCCCGGTCCTTCGGCGCGACGATGCGCGCGGCCTTCCGCGCGCGGAGGCATATCGCCCTCACCTCGTCGTCGATGCTCATGCCGCGAAGGGTAGCACCTCGCTCGAGTCAGAAGCCGAGCGCGAGGTGCGCCGAGACGAGCGCGAAGCCGCGGAGGTTGCGGATCTCGTCGTCGGCGGGACCGACGAGTCCGCCCATGGCCGAGAGGCCGATGCGCACGTCGGCGTCCTCGAGGGCGAGCGCGCGCTCGATCGCGATCCGCGCCGTGCCGGCGCCCGCGAACCCGCTGTTGCCGTCCGGGCGGCTCACGTGGAGGATGGCGCCGCCCATGCCGAGGATCGGATGCCACGGCCCGCGCTTCAGGAAGTCGAGCGTCATCTCGCCGCCGTAGTGGCTGAACACGTCGCCGCTCCGGCTGCTCGTCCCGTCCCCGTTCGTCCCCTCGCCGCGCAGCCACCCGGCCGAGAGGCGACCCCCGACGGAGCCGCGCCCGAAGTCGGCGCCCACGCCCACGCCGAGTCCGAGCCCCTGGCCGGTCGTGACGGTGCTCGGACCGAGCTGGAGTCGGAAGGCGGAGCGGCGGCGGTCTCGCCAGTCCTGGTCGTCGCGATCGTCGTCGTACCGGTGCCGTTCGCGGTAGGCGTCCGGGTCCGTCGCGACGGGCGCGTTCGCGGCCGGGCGATCGTCCGGAGGCGGTGCGAACCGCCCCCCGACGCTCACCGTGGCGTCGTCGGCACGGGCGAGCGAGGGGGCGGCGAGGACGGCGAGGGCGGCGAACGCGGCGAGCGTGGGGGAACGAGCGCGCATGATGCCCTTCCAACGCGGCCTTCCGGCGAGACCTTACAGCCGACTTTCGCACGCTGTGGCCAGGACTTGGGCTATGGTTCCGGGTCGACGATGACGCGGAAGCTCGGGTGGATCTTGCTCGCGGCGGCGCTCGCCGTGCCCAGCAGCGCCTCCGCACAGGCGCAGGGCGGCGCGTCCGGCGCGACCGCGGTCGTCTCGTCGGAGGACCAGGCGCGCGCCCAGCAGCACTTCCAGCGGGCGAAGGAGCTCTACTCCGCCGGCAGCTACCGCGACGCCATCACAGAGCTCGAGTCCGCGCGGATCCTCGATCCGCGGGCGAAGGAGCTCGTCTTCAACCTCGGCATCGTCCACGAGAAGCTCGCGAAGTTCGACGAGGCGATCGGCTTCTTCCAGAAGTATCTCGAGATGGAGGGCCTCACCTCCGCCGAGCGCGCGAAGGCCGAATCCATCATCAAGCGCATCGAGGGCGCGAAGCGCGAGGTGCCCGAGCCGAATGGCACGGTGACCCCTCCCCCGCCCGGACCCGGCGAAGGGCTCACGGGTCCCGTCACGAACGAGAGACCGGTCGAGCCCGAGCACGGGCGCGTCGACGTGTGGACGATCGCGGCCGGCTCCGTCGCGGTCGTGGGCCTCGGGGTCGGCGCCGTCTTCGGCATCAACGCGCTCGCCACGCGGCCTTCGTCGGACTTCGTGACCGGCCGTGACGGGTCCTACGCGCAGCTCGTGAAGGACACGGACGATGCGGCGGCGGCCGCCGTCGTCGCGGACGTCGGGCTCGGCATCGGGCTCGTCGCCGCCGTCGCGACCGCGATCCTCTACTTCGGACGGACGAAGGACGCGCCGGCGAAGGCCGGGACGCGCGTCGTCCCGAGCGCCGCGCCGGCCGCTTCCGGCGCCGGAGCGACCCTCATGGCGGTGGGGACCTTCTGATGGCCCGACGGCCGGCGCTCCGACGCTTCGCGATCGCGGCCTTCGGCGTCGCGATCCTCGTCGTCGGCTGCCAGGTGATCGTGGGGAGCGACGTCCCCGAGGTCCGCTGCGGGAGCGCCGACCCGTCCGCGTGCCCGACCGGCCTCACGTGCGATCTCGCGCTCGGCCGCTGCGTCACGGCGGACGCGCTCGACGTCGAGGTCCCCGACGTCGACGGCGACGCGGCCGTCGGCGACGCCCGCGCCGACCAGGACGGCGGGCTCCTCCCGCTCGGGTCGCCGTGCCGCGTCGACGGCGAGTGCGCGACGACGCTCTGCGGGACGAACGCGATGCTGACGCCGCCGATCACGAGCGCCGGCGCCACGGGGCCGGTCTGCACGAAGACGTGCTGCACGTCGGCCGACTGCGACCTCGGGTTCGTGTGCTTCGGCGCCGGCACGGGCGGCAACTACTGCATCGCCGGGACGAAGCTCGGACGCGCGACGATGGGCAGCAAGAGCCCTGGCGCGTCGTGCGCGAGCGGCACGGAGTGTCGCTCCGGCGCATGCGAGAACATGCGCTGCCTCGACACGTGCTGCGCCGACGGCGCATGCACGAACGGCACGGTGTGCCGCATCGTCGCCATCGACGCCGGCGTCACGCACGACACATGGGCGTGTGCGGCGCCGACGGGGACGAAGGACGCGGGTAGCAAGTGTGCGAACAACCCCGAGTGCCGCTCGAACGCGTGTGTTCCGACCGCGAACGGAGACTGCAGGACGCCCTGCTGCGGGCGGCAGTCGTGCACGAGCGCCGGGTTCCCGAACCACCAGTGTTTCCCGCTCCTCAGCAGCGGTGACTATTTCTGGTCGTGCTACGAGCTGGTGGGCGGCAGCAGCAAGGCCAACGGCGAAGCTTGCCAGGGCGATGTCGAGTGCGCCTCCCGGTTGTGCGACGCCGAGCTGAAGCAATGTGCGGAGCCCTGCTGCATCGACCGCGACTGTCCCTCCACGCAGGTCTGCCGCCCGGCCAGCACCGGCCCGGCGTTCTTGCGGTGCGTGAACAAGCCGGGGCGCTAACCTGACGGGCATGGCTGCGGCGTCCACCAGCGCTCCCCTACCCTCCGCACGCTTCCGGTGCTTCGCCGGGTGCGCGGGGACGTTCCCCGTGACGCGTGCACTCTACACGTGTCCGACGTGCGGAGGTCTACTCGAGGTCGCCCACGACCTCGACGCCCTCGCCCACATGCGCTCGGGCCCCGCGTGGCGTGAGCTCTTCGATGCGCGATGGTCCCCCCGCGTGACGGCATCGGTGAAGCCCTCGGGCGTCTGGGCCAAGCGCGAGTGGATCGCGCCCGAGCTCCCGGACGAGGACATCGTCACGACCGGCGAGGGCATGACGCCGCTCTACGACGCACACAGGCTCGCGAAGGAGGTGGGCTTCGGCGAGCTCTTCGTGAAGCAGTGCGGCAACGCGCACACCGGCTCGTTCAAGGACCTCGGCATGACGGTGCTCGTCAGCGTCGTGCGTCACGCCAAGCGCATCGGCGCTCTCCCCGTCCGCGCCATCGCGTGCGCGAGCACGGGCGACACGTCGGCGGCGCTCGCCGCGTACGGCGCCGCGGCGGGCCTCCCGGTCGTGGTCCTCCTCCCGCACGGTCTCGTCAGCACGGCGCAGCTCGTCCAGCCGCTCGCCCACGGCGCGAAAGTCCTCGCGCTCGAGACCGACTTCGACGGCTGCATGGCGATCGTGAAGGAGCTCGCCGCCCGAGAGCTCGTCTACCTCGCGAACTCGATGAACCCGCTCCGCATCGAGGGGCAGAAGTCGGTCGCGCTCGAGATCGCGCAGCAGCTCGGGTGGGACGCGCCCGACTGGGTCGTCATCCCGAGCGGCAACCTCGGCAACTCCGCCGCGCTCCACGCGGGCTTCGCGATGGCGAAGGCGCTCGGCGTCATCGAGCGCCTCCCGCGCCTCGTGATTGCGCAGGCCGAGCGGGCGAACCCGATGTACCGCGCCGTGTCGGCTGGAAGGTCGACGGTCGAGGCGGTCGTCGCGCAGCCGACGCAGGCGAGCGCGATCCGCATCGGCAACCCCGTGAGCGCGCCGCGCGCGATGGCGGCGCTCCGGGCGATGAACGGTGTCGGCGAGGCGGGGAGCGCGCACGAGCCCGCCGACGCGTGCGCCCGCGCCGACCGGAGCGGTCTCTACGCGTGCCCGCACACGGGCGTCGCGATCGCCTGCGCGATGAAGCTCCGCGCCCGCGGCGTCATCGGCGAGCGCGAACGCGTGGTCGTCGTCTCGACCGCGAACGCGCTCAAGTTCACCGAGTTCAAGCTCGCGTACCACGAGCGGCGCATCGAGGGCGCCTCGAGTCGCCTCGCGAACGAGCCCGTCGTGCTGCGCGCCGACGTGGAGACCGTCGCCGCGCAGCTCTGACGGGCGGCGCGCTCAGGACGCGTCGGCGTCCGCTTCGGCGTCGGAGGCGGCGTCGGACTCCGCGCCTGCGTCGGAGGCGGCCTCCGCGGCCGCGTCCGTCGTGGTGCTGGTCTCGGGCGTGCCCGTGTCCGCGGGTGGCGTGACGACGTCCGCGGTCGTGGCGTCACCGCCCTCGACCGGGATGCGCGTGCGATCGAAATCGACGATCAGCTCGCAGCCGAGCACGAACGACGACGCGAGCGTCGCGAGGAGGACGACCTTCTTCAGGGATCGAGTGTTCCGCTTCATGGTGCGCGTCCTCTCAGAACCGGACCAGCGCGCCGGCGCCACCGCCGGTGGGCGTGACGTACGGTGCCGGGATGATCGTCGGCCCCTTCTTCGGGGCGGGCCTGGCGGCGGTCTTCGTCGGCGACGTCGCCTTGGCGTTCGCCGGCGCATCGCTCGACAGGAACAGGACCGCGCTCGTGACGCCGAAGGTGATGGCGACACCGAACATCATGTCCGCGACGAGGGCGTTGTTCTCGCCGTCGTCGGCCTTCTTCGCCGTCGGGTTCTTGTCGAAGTCGCTCGACTGCGAGAGCGCCTTGATGCCGAAGCCCGTGCCGACGCCAGCAGCGACGATCGCCACGGCGCCCGTCACGTACGCGGGCACCTTGCTCCGCGGCTCGGGCGGGGGCGGCGGCGGCGGCGCGCTCGGCTTCGGGACCTCCGCGACCGGCGGAGGAGGCGGCGGCGGGGGGGCCTCCTTCTTCACGAGCTCGACCTTGAGGTCCTGCTTCGAGCCGTAGACGACGTCCACGTCCTTGTCGGACGCCTCGAAGCCCTCGGCGGCGATGCGGAGCGTGTGCTTTCCGGGCGGGAGCTCGAGGTCGAGCGGCGTGGGCTGCGGGTTCGGCTTCGCGTCGGCGTTGGCGGCCGGGTCGACGGTGACCGTGGCGCCCGGCGGCGTCGTCTCGACGTGCACCTTGCCGGGCATCGCCTTGATCGCCTCCACGCGCTTCTTCGCCTCCTCGACCTCGGCCTTCATCTTCGGCGGGTTCTCGGCGATGAATTTCTCGTACACGGCGACGGCCTCCGGGAACTGCTGGAGGGCGTCGTGCGCGAGCGCGATGTAGCGCATGGTCTCGGGCGCGGACTTCGCGGCGGCCGACGCTTCGAAATCGGCGAGGGCGCCGGGGAAGTCGTTCGCCTTGAACTTCTTCTCGCCGGACGCGAAGAGTGCCTTCGCGTCGACGGGCTTGGCAGGCGCCGCCGGCTTCGTCGCGTCGGCGGGCTTGGCGGGCGCAGCCGGCTTCGCCGCGTCTGCCGGCTTCGCCGTGTCCGCCGGCTTCGTCGTCACGCCCGAGGGGCGGAGCGTCGGAGGGGCCATGCCCCCCGGGTCCTGCGCGTGCGCGACGGACACGGGCCAGACCGCGGGCGAGACGACGGCCGCGGCCAGGGCGGCGGCCAGGACGGCCCCCGCGCCTCTCGATTTCCCGAGCATCATCATGGCCGGCACGGTACACCAACCCGTCCGGAAAAGGAGGGGCTTTCGAGCGTGACGCCGATCTCGGTCCTCCTCCCTTTCCGCGACGCGGCACCCACGATCGACGAGGCGATCGCGAGCACCCTCGCCGACCTCGCGCCGTGTGACGAGCTCGTCGCGATCGACGATCGTTCGTGTGACGGCGGACGCGCCCGCGTCGAGGGATGGGCGACGCGCGACGCGCGAATCGTGCTCGTGGACGGCCCCGGCGGCATCGCCGGCGCGCTCGCGCGGGGGGCCTCCGTCGCGCGCCACGAGCTGCTCGCGCGGATGGACGCGGACGACGTGTCGCTCCCCGGCCGCTTCGCCGCGCAGCGAGCCCTCCTCGAGGACGGGTCGCTCTCGGTCGTGTCCACGCAGGTCGAGGCGTTCGCCGACGCCCCCGCCGAGGTCCGCGGCGGCACCCTCGCGTATCTCGCCTGGCAGAACGGCATCCTCACACCGGAGGAGCATGCCCGCGCGATGTTCGTCGAGTCGCCCATCTGTCACCCGACCGTGGCTCTCCGGAAGGCGGCCCTCCTCGACGTCGGCGGCTACCGCGATGTCCCCTGGCCGGAGGACTGGGATCTCTGGCTGCGCCTCCGCGCGGCCGGACACCGCTTCGCGAAGGTCCCGCGCGTCCTCGTCCGCTGGCGGCGACACGCCGCGAGCACCACCGCCCGCGATCCGCGCTGCGCTCCGGCGAGCCTCCGCGCCGCGCGCGCGCGCTACCTCGCCCCGGAGCTCGTCGCCCTCCGCGACCGTCGCGTCCCGTTCGCGATCTGGGGCGCGGGGCAGACGGGGCGCCGCCTCGCCCGCGCCCTCGCCGCGCACGGCGCGATCCCGGCGACCTTCGTCGACATCGATCCGCGGAAGATCGGCCGCACGGCGCAGGGCGCGCCCATCGTCTCGGCGGAGGAGGTCCTCGCGATCGTCCGAGAGCGCCCGCTCTTCGTCGTCGTCGCCGTCGGCGACCGCGGCGCGCGCGACGTCGTCCGCGGTCGGCTCCTCGACGGCGGCCTCGTCGAGGGCGCGGACTTCCTCGCGTCAGCGTGACCGGAAGCGATCGAAGGGCGCGAGCACGAGGCCGCTCGCCGCGAAGGCGGCGTCCACCGCCTCGACGAAGTGACGCGCATCCCTCGGCGCCTTCATCGCCTCGAGGAGCGGGTCCTCCCGCGCGACGAGCGCGTCGACGTCGTCGAGCGTGAACGCGTCGGGCCCTACCCCGTCGACCTCGGTCCACGAGAGGGGCACCGCGACGGACGCGCGAGGGCGCGCGCGGAGCGAGAACGGGGCGATCACCGTCGCGAGCGCCCGGTTCCGGAGCCAGTCGACGAAGACGCGGCGCTGGCGCTCGGCGATGCGGAACGCGTTCGTGAGCTCGTCAGGGTGTTCTGCCTCGAGGAGGGCGCCGAGCTTCTGGAGCGTCGTCGCGAGCACGTCTCCGTCCACGTTCGGCTCGATCGGACAGACGACGTGGAACCCCTTCGAGCCCGTCGCGACGGGCACGCCGTCGAGGCCGAAGCGACGGACCGCGTCGTGGACGAGCACCGCGGCGCGCTTCACCCGGAGGACCTCGCCGGCGGGAGGATCGAGGTCGAGCACGATGCGGTCCGGCCGCATCGGCGACGACGCCCGCGACGTCGGCACGTGGAGCTCGATCGCGTTCTGGTTCGCGAGGAACGCGAGATCCGACGGGTCACGGATCACCGGATAGACCGTGACGTCGCTCGGCGTCTCGCCGGCCTTCCCCTTCGGGTGCCGGCGCGTCGCCTCCCGGCTCCGCGGGACGCTCACGCGCTCGACCGAGGCCGGGTAGTGCGCCGGCACGTTCTTCTGGAAGAAGCCCGGAGCGGCGAGCCCCTTCGGGTAGCGCTTGATGGAGAGGAGGCGCCCCTCGACGTGCGGGAAGAGCCGCACGGCCATCTTCTCCACGTACCGCACGACGTCCCCCTTCGTGCGGGAGATCTCGGGGAACACGACGCGGTCCGCGTTCGAGACCTCCATCCGGCGGAGCTTAGCCGAGCAGGGCGGCTGCTGCGCTCCCGGGTGTGGTCACGGCGCCTGGTCGTAGAGCGCGCAGTCGACCTCGCCGCGCTTCTTGATCGCGTCGAGCCGCGCGGGCCCGAAGGTGCTCGCGTCCGCGTCCAAGGCGTCCTGCCGCACCGTGAGCTCCTCGTAGACGCAGAGGTCGGGCCACTTGTTCGGCGCGCCGTCGAGGCGCACGACCTTCACGATCACGGTGTTCGCCGTCTTCCGGCCCATCATCCGGCCGGCGAGGCTCCGTACGGCCTGCCAGTCGGGCTCGGCGACCCAGTAGGCCTTGGGTGGATACTTGTTCCCCCGCTCTTCGCGCGGCACGTTCCCCCGCACCTGCGCGAGCATCTCGGCGTCGCCCCCGCTCCCGGTCGCCTTCTTCGTCGTCCCGCGGAAGGCTCCGGGACGGCCCGGCCACGGACCCATGCCGCGGCAGGCGACGAGCGACGTCACCAGCGCGAGCGCGAGCGGGAGCCGACGCGACATCTTTCCGACCCTACCAGGTCGATCGCGCCCTAGGGTGGCGCCATGCGATTCGGCTTCGACAACACGTTCGCCCGCCTGCCCGAGCGCTTCTTCGCGCGCGTCCTGCCGACGAAGGTGGCGACCCCGGCGCTCGTCGCCCTGAACCGCGAGGTCGCCGCGCTGCTCGGGCTCGATCCCGACGCGCTCGCGTCCCCCGAAGGGCTCCTCGCGCTCTCGGGGAACGCGCCGCCGGAGGACGCGGATCCGATCGCTCTCGCCTACGCGGGCCACCAGTTCGGCTCGTTCGTCCGGCTCGGCGACGGGCGCGCGATCCTCCTCGGCGAGATCGTGGGCAAGGACGGTCAGCGCCGCGACGTGCAGCTCAAGGGCGCGGGGCGCACGCCCTTCTCCCGCGGCGGGGACGGCCGCGCGGCGCTCGGGCCCGTCCTCCGCGAGTACGTCGTCAGCGAGGCGATGGCGGCCCTCGGCATCCCGACGACGCGCGCGCTCGCGGCGGTCACGACCGGCGAGCCCGTGTTCCGCGAGGAGACGCTGCCGGGCGCGATCCTCGCGCGTGTCGCGAAGAGCCACCTCCGCGTCGGCACGTTCGAGCTCCTCGCCGCGAGGGACGACCGCGAGGGCCTCGAGGTCCTCGTCGGTCATGCGATCGAGCGCCACTACCCCGCGCGCGCCGAGGACGCTCGGGCGCGCGGCGCTCCTCTCGCCCGGGCCCTCCTCGAAGGCGTCATCGAGGCGCAGGCGTCGCTCGTCGCGCGCTGGCTCGGGGTCGGCTTCGTCCACGGGGTGATGAACACGGACAACATGTCCATCTCCGGCGAGACGATCGACTACGGCCCCTGCGCATTTCTCGACGCGTACGAACCGAACAAGAAGTTCAGCTCGATCGACGTCGGCGGCCGCTACGCGTACGCGAACCAGCCTCGGATCGCCGTCTGGAACCTGGCGCGGCTCGCCGAGGCGCTCCTGCCGCTCCTCGCGCCGGAAGAGGACGAGGCGGTCCGCGTCGCGACGGAGCTCCTCGAGGGCTTCATGCCCGCCTTCCAGACCGCGCACCTCGCCGTGCTGCGCGCAAAGCTCGGGCTCTCCGAGGCCGAGGCGGAGGACGTCCAGCTCGCCGCCGATCTCCTCGGGCGGATGGCCGCGAACGAGGTCGACTTCACGATCTTCTTCCGCCGCCTGACGGAGCTCGCCGAGGCGCCCGACGACGGCGCGAAAGAGGAGCGCGCCGCCGCTCTCTTCGCCGAGCCCGCAGCGTTCCGGACGTGGGCCGAGACGTGGCGTCTGCGCCTCGCGCGCGAGGCGCAGTCCTCCGCCTCGCGCGCCGCCGCCATGCGCCTCGCGAACCCTGCGTTCATCCCGCGCAACCATCGCGTCGAGGAGGCCCTCCAGGCCGCGCGCCACGACGACTTCGCGCCGTTCGAGGCGCTCGTCCGCGTGCTCCGGCGCCCGCACGAGGATCAGCCCGAGAGCGCGCACCTCGCGGAGCCTCCGCGTCCGGAGGAGCGGGTCGAGCGGACGTTCTGCGGGACGTGACCGGCGAGCTCCGGCCGCGCTCCCGACGTGGGGTCCGAGGGAACGCGGGTTACGTCGGGTAACGTTCCCGTGGGAGCGTTCCGGACGCTGGAATACGGGGCGATCAGCAGAGTGTGACCACGTGTCGTGCACACGTCCGACCAATCGCGTGCAGGATCGCAGAACGACGTTGAGCGATCGATCCCCGGGCGGTACGGACATCATGTGGCGACGATCCGTCGGCACGAAAGCTCCGCTCAGAGAGGCCTCGACCATGAAGCACGTTCGGTTCGGCTCTGCGCTCTCGATGATGCTCCTCGCCGCGACCGCTGCTTGCAGCAGCGAGTCGAGCTCCAACACGGGAGAGGCGGCCCAGACGCCGGCCGCGACCGTCGACACCATCGACATCGCCCTCGTCGGGTCCTTCACCGGCGCCGATCGCTTCGTCGCCGAGGACGTCCAGCGCGGCGTCCTCACCGCCGTCACCCAGGTCAACGCGCTCGGCGGTGTCCTCGGCAAGCGCCTCGCGGTCCGCATCGAGGACGACGCGAGCTCGCCGGCGAACGCCGCGTCGAAGATCGAGGCGCTCGCCGAGAGCGGCGTCGTCTTCGGCATCGGTCCGTCCACGAGCAGCGCGGCGAAGGAGATCCTGCCGCTCGTGAAGCGCGACGCGATCCTCTACATCTCGCCGAGCGCCACGGCGATGGACCTCGACTGCGTCGAGCAAGGCGCGACCGCGGACGAGACGGCGAGGCTATGCGAGTCGGCCCGCGCGGCCGTGGACCCGGCGCAGGGGAAGCTCGCGCCGGTGCTGTTCCGCACCTCGGCGTCCGACGCCTATCTCGCGACGGCCATCGCGCAGTACGCGTCGCAAGCCGTCGCCGGCCTCCGGCGCTGCCGCAGCATCGCGATCGTCCGCGAGAACGACGCGTACAGCCAGCGCCTCGCCGAGCGTCTCCGAGAGCGCTACCTCCAGCTGAACCTCGCCGTCCGCCGCATCGTGGAGCTCGACGAGGCGGACACGGTGTTCGGTCTGCGCGCCGTCGCGGAGGCCGTCGCCCTCACGCCCGCTCCGGAGTGCCAGGTCGTCGTCGCGCGGCCTCAGCTCTCCGCGGCGTACGTGAAGGCCTTCAACGGCTTCCGTGACGAGAACGCCAGCGCGCTCGGGGAAGGCTTCATGACGATCGGCGCCGACGGCTTCCGCGACGAGCGCTTCACCGCCGCGGCCGAGGCGCAGGCGGAGAACAGCCTCGCCGTCGCGTCGGACACGGCGCCGAACACGCAGGAGTTCAACGTCTTCCGCTCCGTGTTCCAGGCGAGCTTCCCTGGCGTCGAGCCGGGCCGCTACGCCGCTCCGGCCTACGACGCCGTCATGCTGCTCGCCGGCGCGATGGCGAAGTCGGGGACGTGGACGTCGATCCCGTCCGTGCGCAAGGCGCTCGTCGACATCTCGACGGGGCGCAAGCGCGCCTCGAACCTCGACGTGAACGACTTCCTCGGGCTCGCCGCCGCCGGCGCGGACATCGACTACGAAGGGGCGTCCGGGCCGCTCGACTTCGACGCCCGCACCGGCGGGGTCAGGAACACCTTCTCGGTCTGGCGCATCAAGCAGGCGACGTTCGTTCGCGAAGCGTCGTTCGATCCGTCGGTCATCTCCGGCGAGTGAGCGGCTCACTCACCGACGGCGTGCGCCGCGTCGTCCGGCTCGACGAGCTCGACCAGGAGGCCGCCGGTCGCCTTCGGATGCAGGAAGGCCACCTTGTGACCGCGCGCGCCACGGCGCGGCGTCTCGTCGACGAGCGGGACGCCGAGGCCTTTCAAGAACGCGAGCGCGGCCTCGATCCCTTCGACCTCCAGGGCGATGTGATGGAGCCCCGGGCCGCGCTTCGCGAGGAACTTCTCGAGCCCCTCGTTGCCACGCGGTGAGATGAGCTCGACCGCGGTCTCGCCGATCGGGAGGAGGACGGCTTCGGTCTTCTGCGAGGCGACGGTCTCGCGAACGGTCGGCTCGAGACCGAGCACCTGCTTGTACTTCGCCATCGCGTCGTCGACGTCCGCGACGCACACCGCGACGTGGTCGATCTTCTTGATCTTGATCATCCTCGCGCCAGCATAGCGCGGCGGGCAGCGCGCCGGACCGCTGCGGCGCGACGGTGGGATTTCGCAGCCGGTCGAAACGAGCGCGACGGTCGAACGGCGTGGTAGGCTGCCGCCCGATGAAACGGCCCCTCGTCCTCGTTGCCCTCGCCCTCGCTTTCGGCTCGACCAGCTGCAGCTCGACTCTCTCGCAGCCGTTCGCGAACCTGAAGAGCCAGCCCATCACGGTCTTCCGTCTGCAGAACTGGGAGCCGCCCCAGGCGCAGCCTGGCGCCGCCGCGGTCCCCGGGGCCAATCTCATCCCGCCGCAGATCCAGCAGTGGCTCGCGGGCGCCGCGCAGGCGCTCCCGCCCGGCCTCATCCCGCCCGGCCTCCTCCCGGGCTCGACCCCGGCGCCGGCGGCGGCGGACGCGCCCCGCTTCTACAACTTCCGCATCATCCAGTCCGTCGTGGTGAGCGACCCGAAGCAGCAGGAGGAGATCCTCGACCTCTTCGGGAAGGACTCGAACTTCGAGGTGCCGCGCCAGCAGTGCCCGCAGATCTACGCCGAGTGGGGCTTCCAGATCGGTCAGGGCGCTCCTCCGGGCGCTCCCCCCGGCACGCCGCCCGCGGGCTCGGCGCCGGCCGACATCCTCGTGTCGGAGTCGTGCGACCAGGTCCAGATGTTCAACTACGGCTGGCCTTACGGCCAGAAGACCGGCCTCACGGCCGACGCGCAGAAGAAGGTCGACCAGATCATCCGGCGCGCGTTCGGGGGCTGACCGCTGGACGGTCCGCGGTCGTACGAGCCGAACCCGGCGCTCGCGTGGATCTACGAGCGCTTCTTCGCGCACATCGAGGTCGACGCGTCGTGGGCCGAGCAGGTCCGCGACGCCGACGCGCGAGGGACGGTCATCTACGTCCTGCGCAACCTCTCGTTCGTCGACTTCCTCGCGCTCGACCACCTGACGAAGCGCCTCTCGCTCCCGCAGGTCCGCTTCGCGAACGATCTCGGCCTCTGGGTCCTCGAGCCGATGGGGCGCGGGTGGCTCGACGCGCTCCGTCCGCGCACGGTCGCGAGTGACGTCGGGCGCCTGAGGGAGGCCATCGACGGCGGACACTCGGCCGCCCTCTTCTTGAAGCGTCCGCCGACGCTCCTCGAGCCGCCACCGGTCGCGAGGACGAAGCGAGGCGTCTCGCGTCTCCTCCCCTCGCGCGGCAGGACGGAGGGCGACGCCTACCTCCGCGCCGTGATCGAGGCGCAGCGCGCGCGGAGCTCGCCGATCCTCCTCGTCCCCCAGGTCTTCGTCTGGACGCGCACGCCGGACGACGCGAAGCACAACGTCGTCGACGCGCTCTTCGGCCCGCGCGAGTGGCCGGGCAACCTCCGGACCGCGACGCAGTTCTTGATGAACTGGCGTCACGTCACCCTCCGCGCGGGCGAGCCGCTCGACGTCCGCGCCTTCCTCGAGCAGGTGGAGGCCGAGGGCGGAGCGGTCGACGACGCGGCGCTCGTACGGCGCCTCACCTACGCGCTCCTGCGGCGTCTCGAGCGCGAGCGACGTGGCGTCGTGGGGCCGACCCGCAAGCCCGCCGACCGCCTGCGCGATCAGGTCGTCCGGAGCCCGCGTCTCGCGCGCGTCATCCGCGACATGGCCGGCGAGGGCAAGGAGGAGCGACGCGTCCTCGGCTATCGCGCGCTCTCGATGCTCCGCGAGATGGAGGCGGAGGTCGACCTGAACGCGCTCCGCGCGCTCGCCGCCGCGTTCGACCAGACGATCGCGCGCATGTACTCCGCGATCGAGGTGGACGACGAAGGCCTCGAACGCATCCGCCGGGCGGCGAAGGACGGGACGCTCGTCCTCCTCCCGAGCCACAAGTCGCACGTCGACTACATCGTGCTGACGCACATCTTCCTCGAGTCGAACCTGCCCGTCCCGCTCGTCGCGGCAGGCGACAACCTCTCCTTTTTCCCCCTCGGCCCGGTGCTGCGGCGCGCCGGCGCCTTCTTCATCCGCCGATCGTTCAAGGGGGACCGCCTCTACGCGGCGGTCGTGGACGCGTACATGCGGCGCCTCTTGAAGGACGGTCATCCGCTCGAGTTCTTCCTCGAGGGCGCGCGGTCGCGCACGGGCAAGCTCCTCCCCCCGAAGCTCGGTCTGCTCTCGATCGTCGTCGACGCCGCGATCGGCTCGGAGGGGGACGGCGGACGTAAGGTGTATTTTGCACCCATATCCATCGGCTACGAACGCGTCGTCGAGGAGCGGGCCTACGTGCGCGAGCTCACGGGCGGCGAGAAGACGAAGGAGGACGTCCGCGGTCTGCTCGGCGCGGCCGAGAGCGCGCTCGGCCGCTACGGGCGGCTCAACGTGCAGTTCGGCGACCTCCTCACGCTCGACGACGTGCTCGCCGAGATGCCGCAGGGCCCTGCCTCGCGCGGGGCGAAGCTGACGCCGGCGCGACGGCGCGCGCTCGTGTCCAGGCTCGCCTACCGGGTGATGAACGAGATCAACCGCGTGACGGCGGTGACGCCCGGAGCGCTCGTCGCCGCCGCGCTCCTCACGCACGGCCAGCGTGGCATCGCGCACGCAGAGCTGGTCCTCGCGTGCCGTCGTCTCGTGGCGATGCTCGCGCGCGAGCGGGCGCGCTTCGCGCCGTCCCTCGTCGCGCCGGGCGAGACGGAGATGAAGGCGTCCGCCGTCCGCGAGGCGCTCGAGCTCTTCTTCAAGGCAGGCCACGTCGAAGCCCATCGCCCGGGCGAGCCCCTCGGCGACGCCAAGTCGAAGGCGAAGGAGCGGCCCGGCGCGGACGCGGTCTACGTCGTTCCGGAAGCGGCCCGGCTCTCCCTCGACATCGCGAAGAACCTGCTCGTGCACTTCTTCGTCTCGCGGGCAACGATCGCGATGCCGCTCGCGGCGGCGAGCGCCGCCGCGGGCCTCCCCCCGAGCACGCTCCGCGAGCGGGTCCAGTCGCTCTCGCGCCTCTTGAAGTACGAGCTCCAGTTCCGGGCCGACGCGCCCTTCGAGGCGATCTTCGACGAGACGCTCGAGGCGATGGCGGCCGACGGCGACGTGACGATCGCCGCGGACGGGGTCGTCTCCCTCGGGCAAGGTGAAGGACGTCAGCGCGCCCTCGTCGACGCGCGGATGGTCACCTCGTTCGTCGAGGGCTACCGGATCGCCGCGCGGGCGCTCACGTCGCTCCTCAAGGGCCCGCTCACGGCGAAGGACCTCGCGAAGCGCGCCCTCACGCTCGGGGAGCGGATGTTCCTCGCCGGTGAGATCGGCCGGCGCGAGGCGGTCACGAAGCCGGTCTTCGAGAACGCCTTCCTCGCGTTCGTGGATCAGGGTTACCTCGCCCGCGTCGAGGGCAAGCTGGTCCTCCCCGAGAGCTACGCGAGCGCCGACGCCGTCCGTACGATCGAGACACGCATCGTCACGCTCTACGCGTAGCGGACGACCAGGCGTCAGCCGGAGGCGACGCCGCCACGGTGACGACCGCGGACGAGACCTTCGAGCTCGTCGACGAGGCTCGCCGCCATCGCGCGCGCCATGCGCGTCGACTGCGCCCGCGCATGGCCAGAGACGCCGGTGCTCTCGGGGATCGACTCGAGGAGCAGCTCGACCTGCCGCGACAGCTCGAGCGCGCGGGCGACCTTCACGTCTTCGGCTTCGTCCACGCGTGCGTACCTGATCTGCGGTCCTTCGAGCGACATCGTTCCCCCTCCGCGTCCGCAGTCTCTACCCGAACTCCCGACGCTTGCAACCTTCGCCGCGATGACGCGCCGAGACGGAGACGCGTCGTGAACCGTCGTCCTTTTCGGCTTCCGCGCGTTCTGCGGTACAACGTCCTCGTGCCCGCCCGAGGACGCCCCCCGCGCGCCTGGACTCCGACGGTCTTCGGCCTGACCGTCCTGGTCGCGGCCGCCGGCTGCGCCCGCGCCCCCTCCCCGCTCGCTCCCCAGGCCTCCGGGTCGATCGGGAGCCCGAACCACGGGGTCCTCACGCAGGGCGCCGAGCTGCCGAAGACCGGACCGGGCTGGGTCTGGCTCCGCAACGATGATCGTCACCATGGCATCCCGCGCTTCGTCCGAGCGATCGAGCGGGCGGCGACGAAGATCGCGGAGGAGCGTCCAGGCGCCGTTCTCTCGGTCGGCGATCTCTCGACGCGCTCGGGCGGAGCGCTGATGCCGCACCTCTCCCATCGGTCGGGCCGCGACGCCGATCTCCTCTTCTACGTGACGACGCTGGACGGCGCACCGGTGACGAGCCCCGGCTTCGTCCACTTCGGTCCGGACGGCCTCGCCTGGGACCCCGACGGCAAGCGCTTCCTCCGGTTCGACGTGGAGCGCCAGTGGCTGCTCGTGAAGACGCTCGTGGAGGACCCCGAGGCCCGCATCCAGTGGGTCTTCGTGAGCCGCGACGTCGAGGCGATGCTCCTCGAGTGGGCGCGCGCGCGCGGTGAGCCCGCGGACACGATCGCGCGCGCCATGGACGTGATGCTCCAGCCGAAGCCCGGCGGCGTCCACGACGACCACGTCCACATCCGCACCGCGTGCTCGCCGAGCGAGATCGTGCGCGGCTGTGAGCCGACGGGGCCGATGCGGGCGTGGATCGCGGCGACCGACGCGAAGACCGAGGTGACCGAGACGACGTCGGAGCTCCTCCTCGCGATCCTGGGTCCGATGGGCGGCGCGCGCGTTCCGCCCGACCCGAAGGGCGTGCTCGCGAGCGATGTCGAAGCCGAGCCCTGAGGATCTCGTCGTCCGCGGGGACGCGCGAGACCTCGGCGCCCACGTCGCTGCCGGCGCCGCCGACCTCGCCTACCTCGACCCGCCCTTCATGGTCGACAAGCGGTTCTCCGCGCGCGTCATGAAGGGCGAGCGCGTGAAGGGCCCCGTCGCCTACGAGGACGTGTGGGCGTCGGCCGACGACTACCTCGCCTGGCTGGAGGAGCGGCTCGTCGTCGTGCGAGAGCTGCTCTCCGCGCGCGGCACGATGTGGCTCCACCTCGACCAACGCGCCGTGCACGAGGCGAAGGTGCTCTCGGACCGCGTCTTCGGGCGCGGACACTTCCACGGCGAGGTGATCTGGGTGCCCGGCAACGGCTCGAAGAGCCGCTCCGGCCCCGGCATGGGCCACCAGACGATCCTGCTCTACGCGCGCGGCCGCGAGCCGATCTGGAACGCGCGGGACCCCGCGCTCCGCGCGCCGTTCGCGGCGACGAGCCAGCAGATGCACTTCCGCAACGTCGACGACGACGGGAGACGGTACCGGGATCGGACCGTGAGCGGAAAGACGTACCGCTACTACGCGGACGAAGGCCGCGCGCTCGGCAGCGTCTGGACGGACTGCCCCGCCATGATCGCCAACACACCCCTCCGGACGGAGACGACGGGCTACCCGACGCAGAAGCCCGAGAAGCTCCTCGACCGGATCGTGCGCGCGTCGAGCGCGCCGGGGTCGCTCGTCCTCGATCCGTTCGCCGGGAGCGGGACGACCGCGATCGCCGCCGCGGCCGCCGGTCGTCGGTTCGTGGTGAACGACGTCGGCGATCTCGCGATCGCGACGACGTGCGCGCGCTTGACCCGAGCGAAGGTCCCCTACCGACTCGTGGACGGCCCGGCTCAGCGCTCGTAGAGGATGACGTCGTGGTAGCGAGCCTCGGACGAGCCGGGGTTCTCGTACGTGTGCGGTCGATCCGCCGGGAACGACACGCTGTCGCCGGCGAGCAGATCGTGCACCTCGCCGTCGACGTGGATGCGGAGGGCGCCCGTGAGGACGACGACGAACTCGTGCGTGCCGGAGGTGTGCGCCTCCGACACGTGGGCACCGCGCGCGGCGAGCCGGAGCTCGTAGAGCTCGACGAGCGGGGACGCGCCGGCGGGGGTGAGCGGGCGGCTCTCGAGCTTCCCGTCGAGCGAGCGCAGCACCTGCGCTTCGCCCTTGCGCAGGATGTTCGTGCCGCTCTTCGGCTCGCCGAGGAGATCCTGGAACGGCACGCCGAGGCCGACGGCGATCTTCCAGAGGAGGCCGACGGTCGGATTCGTCTTCACGGTCTCGATCTGGGAGAGCGCGGCGCGGCTGACGCCCGACGCGCGCGCGAGATCGTCGAGCGACATGTTGCGGGCCTTCCGCTTGCGACGGAGGTTCTCCGCCACCCGACGGCCGAGCTCGGCGGCGCCGATCTCGTCTCCGCCTCCGCCCTGGGCGCTCCCGCGCGCGCTCGCGCCATCCTTCTCGCTGACCGTGCTCTTCCGCGCTGCCAAAGGCGTTCCCTCGAGAGGAGGCACGCTACCACGGTCCCGACTCGGCCGCGCGCGGGCGAATCACGCCGTCCGCGCGAGCGGCGCCGAGCCGAGCCACGCCTCGAGATCCGCCAGCGCGCGATCCGCCATCCGCTGGTAGCGGTCGCGCTTCTTGAGGCGCTTGTCCGGCGGCGGCGGGATGCATGCCCACGTGATGTTCGACGGCTGGAAGCGATCCTGCGGGCGACGGAGATGCGTGCGGATCCCCCCGAGCGCGGTCGTGTCCGGCGGCGGCGTGAACGGCTCGCCGCGGAGGGTCTGCGCGAGCATGACGGCGCAGACGAGGCCGCCTGCGCAGCTCTCGACGTAGCCCTCGACGCCCGTGATCTGCCCCGCGAGGTACACGTGCGGGCGCGCGCGGAGCATCATGCGCTCGTCGAGCAGCTTCGGCGCGTCGACGAACGTGTTCCGGTGGACGCTGCCGAAGCGGAGGATCTCCGCCTCCTCGAGGCCGGGGATCATGCGGAAGACCCTCGCCTGATCGCCGTACGTCATCCGCGTCTGGAAGCCGACGAGGTTGTACGCCGTGGCGTCCTTGTCCTCGGCGCGGAGCTGCACGACGGCGAAGGGACGCCGGCCCGTGCGCGGATCGGTGAGCCCCACCGGCTTCATCGGACCGAACGCGAGTGTCATCTCCCCGCGCGACGCCATGACCTCGATCGGCAGACACCCCTCGAAGTAGCGAACGTCCTCGAAGGCGCGCGGCTCGACCTTCTGGGAATCGACGACGGCGCGGACGAACGCCTTGTATCCGTCCTCGTCGAACGGGCAGTTCACGTAGGCCTCGTCGCCGAGCGCCGTCGCGTCACGCCCGGCGGCCGCGGCGCCGCCGTCTTCGCTCGTCGCGTCGACAGGCGCGCCCTTCCCCCAGCGCGACTGCTTGAAGACCCGCTCCCAGGCGATCGAGTCGGCGCTGATGATGGGCGCGATGGCGTCGTAGTAGGCGAGGTGCTCGCCGCCGACGGCCTTCGCGAGGTCGTTCGCGAGGTCGTCGCCCGTGAGCGGTCCCGTCGCGAGGATGACCGGACTGTCCGCGGTGGCCTCCGGGATCGCGCGCACGATCTCTCGCCGGACCGTGATCCGCGGGTGCGTCTGGATGCGCTCGGTGACGACCTTCCCGAACACGTCACGGTCGACCGCGAGGGCGCCGCCCGCGGGCACCTTCGCGACCTCGGCCGCGGCCATCACGAGAGAGCCCGCCCGCCGGAGCTCCTCCTTGAGGAGGCCGACCGCGTTCACGAGCGCTGCGCCGCGCATCGAGTTGGAGCAGACGAGCTCGCAGAGCCAGTCCGTCGTCTGCGCCGGGGTGCGGGCGTGCGGCTTCTGCTCGACGAGCTCGACGTCGATCCCGCGCTCCGCGAGCTGGAACGCTGCCTCGCAGCCCGCGAGCCCTCCTCCGACGATGGTGACCTTCATGGGGAGGCGCCTCGTTAGCCCCGGAGAGACCCGCGCACAAGCAGCCGACGGGCACAGGCACACGTGCCTGTGCCCGTGCCGGTCTCGAGCGATCGCGAATCCGGCGGATTTCCCGCTGTTCGAGGCGTCATGGTCCCCACCGAGAGGTGGCATCCCGGCTGCAGTACCCGTCCGCATGAACCACGCCGGTACCCGCTTCATCTCGCTCTCGCTCTTCTCCTTCGCGGTCGCGGTCGCGACCTCCACGACGACCGGATGCGCCGCTCCCGGGGACGACGAGACCCTCGATCCCGTCCTCGTGTCGCCCGACGACGACCTCGAAGAGAAGGCGCTCGTCCTCGCCGGCCCACAGCTCGCGGTCGACCCGCGCATCGCGGGCACGTTCGTGGCCGCGCGCTGCCGGCCCATCCTGCGGTCCACCACCCCCGAGACGTACTGGCCCGGCAACGAGGTCGACGTCTGCCCGCCCGCGGACCCGCTCGTCGCGCAGGTCCGCTATCACGGCGCGCTCGAGGCCGGCCTCACGCTGAGGGCCGACGTGGCGCTCCCGGGCACCCTCTCCTGCACGATGAACCGTGACACGCTCCGGACGACCTGCTCGCGCTCGGCGGACCGCCTCGTCGAGAAGACGTGCGCGGAGACCCGGATCTACGAGTGCCCCTGCGGCGTCGAGACGGTCACGACGCCGAACGGTCCGGCCGCGCAGTGCAAGCGGTTCTGAGGCTCAGAGCCGGGCGCGGATCATGCGGGCGAGCGCGCGCGCGTCGTCGGAGGCGTCGAGGAGAGTGCGGCCGTCGGTGAGGGGCTCTTCCGCCCGACCGAGCCGCGCGGCGGCGCGGGCGCGGTCTCCGGCGACGAGGTCCACGGCCGCCGCCGCGAGCGCGGCGACGCCGGCGACGACGACGTCCCCTCGGGCG